>DATDVM010000032.1:0-13031 GCA_035290005.1 Patescibacteria group bacterium
GAACAGGAGTACTTACAACCTACAATTCTCGTTCAAGGACTCCACGCTGTATCTTCGAATAGGAAACATACCTCATCATTGCGCCTCTTTGAAATCGGACGAATCTTTCTGCCGAAAGAAAACAACCTCCCGTTACAGCCATATGAGCTGTGTCTTCTTTCTACCGGCGAAGAAGGAGAAAAAGCAGTCCTAAAAGTAAAGGGAGATGTTCTTACTCTCCTAGAATTCATCCAGATAAAGGACTCGCTCCTCCTTGAAACCAAGGAGCGTCATCCTTATTCCCGTTTCTTCCATCCAGGAAGATCCGCTTGCCTGGTTCTTGGAAAATCAGTTGTTGGCTATATGGGAGAAATCCATCCGTCGATCGTCGAATCGTTTGGCATAAAAGGAAGGGTGTATAGCGCTCTTCTCAACGTTGAGGAATTTCTTCCCCACCGAGTCGCAGCCGTGACCTATACGCCGATACCCATTCAACCTCCGCTTATTGAGGATATTACTGTCACAACTCCGCAGACGATGCCGTATCAGATGCTTCTTGATGAAATATCGTCAGTAAGTCAGCTTATTCAACGTGTTGAACTTGTGGGAAGGTATAAAGACGCTAAGACCATAAGAATTTCTTATCAACACCCGCAGAAAAGCTTAACAGATAATGCTGTTGCAAAAATCCGGACAACAATTATCCAGCGTCTGGAAAATATCCGAGGTGTCCAAGTTAAAAGGAAAAAAGAAGAGAAGGGTGTTTAGGCAAATTCAATCGAATCTTTCTCAAACTGACGTTTTATCTCAAGGAGAAGAGCACGTTTTACTGTCCACTGTTTCTTCGGTTTGACCTTTACGAGAACCTTAAGCTTGATCTTTCCTCCCGTTTCTATTCCCTCTACAGACAAAACCTCCGGTTCTCCTAACACAATTTTTTTCATTTCCTCAGTTGACAGTACCTTTTGCACAGCAAGACCGATACTTTTCGTGACATCGTCGATCTTTGGTTCCTGTGCCACCAGAAGCGCAATATCCACACGAGCCCAATCCTTTGTCAAATTCTTTACTTTCGTTATCTGGCTATTTTGAAATATGTGAAGTGCACCGGCAAGATCTCGAACGCTGACAGTTCGAAATCCGATTTTCTCGACAGACCCTTCAACGCTGTTGATCTCGACAACATCCCCTTCATCGAACTGTCCCTCAACCAAAAAGAAAACCCCGGTAATAAAATCCTTCACAAGACTTTGGGCTCCGAATCCGACTGCAAGACCAAGAATCCCAGCAGATGCAAGAAATGGTGCAAGATTCACTCCAAGCGTCTCAAGCGTGAAGAAGATCGCAATGCCGAAAATAAGCAAAAGTCCAAGGCTGTCCAATACACTTCGAACAGTTCGAACTCGTTTTTCCTTTGAAGCAACAAGAGAAAACCTTGGATGACGAATAAGCTGAGTACTTCTTTTTATGGCTTGCCGGAAAAAAAATGAGACGATAGATGCAACAAGGAAAATGATAAAAACAGTCCGTAGCTTCTCGATGAACGGAAGCCCCCACGAGACAGATGCTAAATAAGAAATAAATCCATTCATACATTCATTATACTGAAAAAATGGGAAACAACAAATCCGTGTCTATGACCTTTTCGAGAGGGGACTGTACCGAAACCTGACGAGTGACGGTTTCTCACCTGACGTATCACGAACAAGAAAACTCTCTTTCTGAACAAAAGTTTGCTTTGGTTTTTCGTCTTTTCTCCCGCCGATCCAAACAACTTCTTTCTTCGCGCCTTTCTTGCCTTTGATGTAAGTCAAGACTTCAATATTCGGGTCTGAAGAAACAAGCTTTAACTTGTCATGGGGAAGAACTTGAATCGCAACTTCGCCTTTCAATTGTGGATATCCGTGAACCTCAACTGGTTGATCCTCACTCGGGCGAACCATCACAAAAGGTGTTTTTCCGACAAGATATTTAGTCCAGAAAGATCGCGGCTCTTCAGCCGTTGGTAGTACAAATTGCTGTCCTAATTTCTCTGCTGTGTATGGCATACTATGGGATAGTATAACACACCAAATGCTAATCCACAACAATAAATGAAATACTCAAGATTTGCTTTATGACCTTCTTGAAAGGGGAGTGTGTGTAAAGCGAACAGAGGAAAGCATATTATTCGAATGATCAAAAACTGTGAAATTTTCTTTCTGGACAAAGAGGTATTTCGGCCTTCCGTCTTCGTTTCCGCCCATCCAAAGCAATTCTTTTCTTGCACCCCTTTTGCCTCTGACATGGGTAAAAACCTTGATGTTCGAATCCGAGGAAACCAGTAATAATTTGTCATGAGGAAAAACGTGAATCGAAACTTCACCTTTCGGTTTTGGAAAACAATGTGTTTTCACCGGCTTCTCTTCCCGTGGACGAACCCTCACAAGCGGCGTTTCTCCGAACATCTTTTTCAAGAAGAGCAATCGTAGTTTATCAGCTGACGGAATTTCGAATTGCTCTCCGAATTTCTCGGCTGTGTATGGCACTGGACAGTATACCATTGTCAAATTCCCTACACAACCACTTTCTCCCAGGGAAACTCGTTCCTACCGAAATGCCCATAGGTCGCAGTTTTCAGATAGAGTGGTCGGCGAAGATCAAACGTCTCCAAAATGCCGGCAACAGATGTATCTAGAATTTTCCTCATAAACGAACGAATTTTTCTCTCCTCAACCTTTGCGGTCCCGAACGTGTCTACTTCCTGCATAATTGGCTTTTTCGCACCAATAAAATATGCAAGCCTCACTTCACATTTATCCGCAAAACCTGCAGCAACAATATTCTTGGCTAGAAATCTGGCTGCGTAGGCAGCAGAGCGATCTACTTTTGTCGGGTCTTTCCCGGAGAACGCCCCGCCGCCTACTTTTGCCATGCCTCCGTATGTGTCAACAACAATTTTTCTCCCTGTGACCCCTGTATCCGCTGCCGGCCCACTGAGATGCCAGACACCAGTTCCGTTTACAATCACATTTTTCGGAGAAATTGTATACCCGAATGCATCCAAAACAGGTGTCACAACTTTCTTGTACAAGTCATGATGAACTTGGGAAAGGGTTATCCCTTCCTTGTGGGGAACCGCCAAAACAACCGATTCTACAGAGATCGGTTTTCCATGAACGTAACGAACCGTGACCTGTGATTTTCCGTCCGGTCGCAGATATGACATGCTGTTTTTCTCTTCCCGTTTTTGATCTATCTGCATCGTGAGCCTGTGTGCAAGCATAATGGGAAGAGGCATTAGTTCATCTGTCTCCCTACACGCATATCCATACATCATGCCTTGATCACCGGCTCCGAGATTATCCACACCTACCTTAATATCAGGAGATTGCGTATGAATATTGACCGACATTGGAGATTCATGAGTAAAACGTAGGGCAGGGTCATCATATCCAAGTTTCTTAATGAGAGATCTAGCGATCCTCTCATAGTTTAGCTTTACTTTAGAAGTGACCTCACCTGCCATGGCGACGAAATTTTCTGTCACTAACGTTTCCACCGCAACACGTGAATGCGGATCGCCGGAGAGTGCGGCATCAACAATCGCATCAGAGATTTGATCACAGATTTTGTCGGGGTGTCCGCTACAAACGGACTCGGAAGTAAACGTGGTTACCATCTTTTCCACCTTTCTTTGTGTGGCTGATCTCTCCACAACCTTTTGTGGCTGGAGGTGGCACCGTGTTCTGACTTGGTCAATCTCGGTTGCCGGACAGATTATAACGAGCCAGTTCTCGTAGGGAATAGTCCCTTTTCCTGTCACTCTTGATCCACATCTACTGTACCATGAGGAAAAAAGAACTGCAAGAGATAAGCTTAAGGAGTCATTGCAAAAGAGGGGACAGCACTTTCCGTACTTTCCGAAGAGTAATCCCAGGGAACCATAACGCCTATCTTTACAACACCTTCACCTGATCTTCCGTCCGTATCGTATCCTCGGACTTTAATCTCGTGTGTGCCGTCCGTGAGTGTCACAGGATATTCATACGGCTGGTTGGTTACAGTCTGTTTCTCTTCTCCGTCAATAATGAAAACAACTTTCGTGATCTCTTTTGGAGAAAGGACTTCCACCCGAATCGTGAACTCTCTGGTGTTGACCTGTTCCTTATCACCGGGATAGAGAAGCCTCACATACACCCCTTCTGAACTATAGATATCGCAGTTTTCTTTCGGCGGGTGGTACTTTGGATCACCGTTTCCTTGTATCCAGGCGTCTATTCCTTCCTGCCATCTGTTTCGACCATCACCACTTACCGGATCCTGTTCGGAAAGCACATAAAATTCCCGTTCATCAGCAAGTCCTTTAGAGCGATGATACTCTGTTGCGAGTTTCCCGTTGTCGCGACATACCAGGACTTTTGTATGAATCGGATCAACCCCGTCCTGAGGTTCCGTACTTTTAATGAAATATTCTTTTCGGGATGCATATCCGTCGTGGGCCGCATATCCTGAGAGCACGTCGACATCTTTCTGCACGATTGAAGAAGGCATCTCAAACGGTTCATCCTTTTTGTCTTTTAATACATGCGTCATAATACCGTTCCAGATCGGAGCTGCACCCGTAATTCCTGACGCAAGATTCGGATGCATTGGTTTACCGTCATTATTTCCGACCCAGACGCCAACAACGTATGAAGGAGTATACCCAACTGTCCAGTTATCTTTCTTATCATCGGTCGTTCCTGTTTTGACTGCAACTGTTTTTCCCGGAATATTGAGGACAGACCTCGTTCCAAACACTTGAGACCGAGCGTCGTTATCGCGTAGTACATCTGAAATAAGAAACGCCACCTCTTCAGGCAATACTCGTTTCCCATTTGTCTTTTTGTGCTCAAATAACACACGCCCCTTTGGATCTTCTACCTTAAGAATTGTAACAACATCCTGATGCATTCCTTTGTTCGCGAACGTTCCGAAGGCGTTGGTGAGTTCGACAAGACGCACCTCACCGCCTCCAAGTGTGAGGGAAAGCCCATATCGGTTCGGATCAGTGAAGGTCGTAATTCCCATTTCTCTTGCCTGTTCCATCAACGCAGAAACCCCAACCAAGCCAAGCATCTTCACAGCAGGAACATTGACTGAGTTTGCGAGTGCATAGCGCATCTGGATTGGTCCGCGGAATTTTCCGTCATAGTTTTGTGGAATATAAGGAGGTTGACCTTCTCCCCCGGGAAATTCGGTTTGTGCATCAATGAGTACTGTTGAGAGTGTATACCCTTTCTGGAGTGCCACTGCATAGGTAATCGGCTTTATTGCAGAACCTGGCTGGCGCGGGGATGTCGTCACGTTAACGTTGCCATCGCCTTCTTCGTCAAAATAATTTTTGGATCCGACCATAGCGAGAATTTCACCTGTCTTAGGGTCCATGACAACTGCAGCACCATTTCCGACTCGTAAGTTCACAAGTTTACTTACTTGTGTTGTCACCTGTTCTTGCGCCGCCTCCTGAATAGGAAGATCCAGCGTTGTCGTTACTTTTAAACCGCCCTGTTCAACCATGGTTTCGCCGAACTGCTCAACAAGTTTAGAGCGGACATACATGACAAAATGGGGAGCTTTAATCCCTTTTGATTGTGCTGCAAATTTGAGGTCTTCCGCTGCTGCACTTTCTTCTTCTTCTTTTGTAATATATCCGTCTTCTTCCATTCGGCGCAAAACCTGCTTTTGACGATCTTTTGCAAGCTCAGGTTGTGAACCAAAAGGGGAGTAGACAGAGGGGCGTTGCGGAAGTCCTGCAAGAAGCGCAGATTCTGCCAGGTTTAGCTCCCAAACGTGTTTCCCAAAATAGGTTTGTGCAGCACTTTCAACACCCCATGCGGTACCACCGTAAGGAACTTCATTGAGATACATTTGTAAAATTTCGTCTTTGGAATATTTCTTTTCTACCTGGATTGCAAGAATAAATTCACGAAGCTTGCGCGTTAAAGTCCGTTCAGGAGTCAGAAGCGTACTTTTCACAAGCTGCTGGGTCAGAGTCGACCCTCCCTGGAGGCTTCTTTCAACCACTATTTTATAGATTGCCCGAGCCCATCCACGGACAGAAAAACCCTGATGTGTGTAAAAATCCTTATCTTCGATCGCTATTGTCGCATCCCGAAGATGTTGGGGAACCTGGTCGAGCGTGACGAGTTTCCTATCCTGATCGCCATAGACGCTATAGAGAAGATTGCCATTCCGTTCAAGTATTTGGGTAGAAAGAGCAACATCACGCGTCGATAGCTTATTCGGAGAGGGAAGGTCTTTGGCAAAAAATGCAAAGACGATAACCGTCGACAGAACAAGACCCACGACACCAACAATCGCGACAATAATAAGTCTGTTATAGAGTCGGATACGTGCTCGTCGATCTGATATGGTGAGTCGTCCGTTTTGTGATTGGAACTCTCGCATTCGACGTCGCATCCATTGACGAAGAATTTTCATACGTGCTTGTACCATTGTAACAAAATCGCGCACAGCCTGCATTATACCAAGAAACCTCGGATCCTTGCGTAATTTATCAAAATATGATACTACGACTTTATGAAACATCACTATCTTCTATCATACTACTACGGACGGTTTATCTATTCGCGCGAGAGCGTCATCTAAGTTATTGACACACCTCCCGCTCGGGAGGTTTTTTTTGATATACTAAGAAAGGAAATCATCTATGAAAAAAGACACGCACAATGACACGACATTTATTGACACTATTCTTCTGAAACGGGGAATAGAGGCAATTTACCCATCAAAAGAAGCACTACGGGAAGTACTTCTTGCTGGGAGGAAATTGACGATGTATGTCGGTATCGATCCCACTGCAACCGTGATCCATGTGGGAAACGCAATCGGTCTTCGTAAACTCGCCCAGTTTCAGAAACTCGGACACAAAATCATCTTTCTGGTCGGCGACTTTACCGCACGACTCGGAGACCCGTCGGACAAAGAACAAATGCGCCGGATGCTGACCGAAGAGGAAATAAAAAGAAATGTCAAAACCTACAAAGAACAGGCATCACGCATTCTTGACTTCGACTCAAAAGTAAATCCAGCGGTCGTGAAGTTTAATTCGACTTGGCTCAACAAACTCTCATTCGGAGACATTATTGAACTTGCGTCCCACTTCACGGTACAGCAAATGATGGAACGCGATTTGTTCCAGAAGAGACTGAAAGAAGAAAAACCTATTGGGTTGCATGAATTCTTATACCCCTTGATGCAGGGATACGACTCTGTTGCGATGAATGTGGACCTTGAACTGGGAGGAACGGATCAGACCTTTAATATGCTGGCGGGAAGAACGCTGATGAAAGACATCCATAAAAAAGAGAAATTTGTCATAACGACACCGCTTCTTTTGGGACTTGACGGTCGAAAAATGAGCAAAAGTTTCGGCAACTTTATCGCACTCACTGCCAGCCCTGAAGACAAGTTCGGAAAGACGATGTCCATGACTGACAGCCTTGTTCCCCAATATCTCGACCTGGCAACAGACCTCACGCAAAAGGAAATCGATGCACTTCTTGATCAGATGAAGTCTGATCCGATGAACGTCAAGAAACGGCTCGCGTTTGAGATTGTCTCTCTGTTTGATGGGAAAGATGCAGCTCAAAAGGCTCAGGGACAGTTTGAAAAAGTGTTTCAACACAAAGAACTCCCGACTGAAGTTCCGACGTATCTCGTTTCGGAAAAAACCCTTTCTCTTATGGAACTTCTCCTAAGGCTCCGTGTCGTCAGTAGCAAGTCAGTGGCAAAACGACTGGTGAAACAAGGCGGAGTAGAGATTGACGGAAAAAGAGTAACCGACCCCTCCGTTGAGATTGACATTCATGAGGGAATGATTGTCCGTTGCGGAAAAAAGGAGTTTCGAAAAATCGTCACTCGGGTATAAGAAGTATGGATTTCATACGCAAAAATCTCTGGATCTGGAGAATTCTGATTGCAATCGTCGTTGTTGCAATGGTCGTTTCTCTCATGCTTCCGTTTTTGCGATTGTATTAGGGAAAAGGGAGACATGCCAAAGTACAGTGAACGACAAGCAGGGGATCTTGCAGAGTTCATAGGATATGTAATTTCTCTCTCACCTCACGATCTTGAGAGACTCTTTGAAGGTCTTTTCTCGCCTCCGGAACTTCGGATGATTTTAACCCGTTTTGCAATCGCGAAAGAGTTGCGGAAGGGGAAAACATACAAAAAAATTTCTCAAAATCTCAAGGTCGGAGAAAATACGGTTGCACGGGTAAGCACTCATCTGACACTCTTTCAGGCAGTAAAGGATCTGAAAGGACGAAAACTTCCCTACACACCAACGAAAGAGTGGTCACAAAAAGCAATCATTTCTTGGTTCAAACATGCACCGAAAGAGATGCGTGATACAATACTGACTGAAATACAAAAGTACACCCAAACATCTGACTCGTCCCGGTTTGTCTATGGATCTCACGAAAAAGATTGAAGATATCAGATTCATCGGTCCAGCCTACGCAAAAAGGCTGAAGAACTTGGACATCTCAACTGTCCGTGATCTTTTGTACCATATTCCGCACCGCTACGATGATTTTTCCCAGGTAAAACAAATTTCAGAGATACACCCGGGCGACGTCGTCAGCGTCCGCGGCAAAGTCTGGCAAATCAAAAACGTCTTCTCGCGCACTCATAAAATGATGACGGTTGCACTGATTAACGACGGCACCGGAACACTCCGTTCTCTCTGGTTCCACCAACCGTATCTCAAAAACACGCTCAAAGAAGGAACAGAAGTGACTCTTGCCGGGCAGATTGAATGGTTTCAAAATAAACCAGCACTCATGAGTCCTGAATTCGAAATAGGAAAAGCCGTTCATACCGCACGGATTGTCCCGACGTATCCGGTAACTGCAGGTATTTCATCCAAATGGCTTCGATCACGAATGAAGCCCCTCCTTGATGAAGCGAAGAACAGTGTAGTAGATTTCCTTCCCGAAGAAATACAAAAAAGGTGCCAGCTTCTTCCATTGGGGCAGGCACTTCAGGAGATCCATTTCCCAACAAGATTAGATATGGTTGAGAAAGCACGAAAACGGCTTGCTTTTGATGAGTTGTTTCTCCTGCAGCTTATTGTCGGAGAAAACAAGAGAACCTGGAAGAAAAAACAGCCTATCCACCCCATTAAAGTCCCGAATGGTGCTCTCGACACATTCCTTTCTCATCTTCCTTTTACGGCAACGACTGCACAAATCCGCTGCATGAAAGAACTTCAGAAGGATCTTTCTTCCGGATATCCGATGAATCGGCTGCTACAGGGCGATGTGGGAAGCGGGAAGACCGTCGTTGCAGCGTTTGCGATGTATCTTGCCCATCTGAATGGTTTTCTCTCAACGCTTATGGCTCCAACCGATATCCTTGCAAAACAGCATTACCAAACGCTAACTGACCTCTTTGGCCCTCTCGGTATTTCAGTTGATCTTGTCACTGCATCACAAAAGACCAAGACCTCTGGCTTCGAATCGGTCGTTGTCGGAACCCATGCCCTCATTTATAAAAAAATCCATCTTGAAAACGTTACTGTCACGATTGTTGATGAACAACATCGTTTTGGCGTTGAACAACGCACCCTTTTGAAACGGAAGGGAAAGGCTCCCCATATCTTAACCATGACAGCAACACCTATTCCGCGGACGGTTGCCCTCACACTCTACGGGGATCTGGACCTCTCGACTGTAGATGAGATGCCGAAAGGAAGAAAAATTATTCAAACTTGGGTTGTCCCGCCACAGAAACGGCAAGCAGCATACCAATGGATAAAAGAACAAAAAACACAAGCGTTTATCATCTGTCCCCTGATCGAGGAATCTGAAACGTTGACGACCGTGCGTGCGGCAACAAAAGAATTTGAGAAACTCCAGAAAGATGTCTTTCCGAACCTGTCTTTAGGACTGTTGCATGGCCGCATGAAAGCAAAAGAAAAAGACCATATTCTTCAGTTATTTCGCGAGCAAAACCTCGACATCCTTGTCTCTACTCCTGTTGTTGAAGTAGGAATCGATATTCCCCATGCGACAATTATGGTTATAGAGGCTGCGGAACGCTTCGGACTTGCAGGGCTGCACCAACTCCGCGGAAGGGTAGGAAGAAGCGACCGGCAATCATACTGTCTTTTATTCACAGATAGCCCTGACCCTCATGTGACTGAAAAACTGAAACACTTAGAACATACCCATAATGGCATGCAACTTTCAGAGCTTGACCTGAAACTTCGCGGTCCCGGTGAAATCTTCGGAACAAAACAACATGGCTATCAGGAATTACGGATTGCTGATTACTCAGATTTAACACTGATTGAACAAACGAAAAAAGAAGCTGAGACACTCCTTGAAACAACAGGTCTTTCTTCTTATCCACTTCTTATACAAGAGATACAACAAACATCATCCCTCTCTGTCGAGCCGAACTAAAGATGCCTTCATGTTGACACAATGCAAGGCTAAACGTATAATCAGACTTCGTAATACGAAAAAGGAGTAGTACATGGGCGCTTTACCAAAAAGGAGAATCTCAAGACAGCGGCAAGGAAAAAGAAGAGCTGCCAGGTCTATGACTCTTGCACGTCTTCGACCGTGTCCATCTTGCAAAATGCTCGTCCGACCTCACAGCGCATGTCCATCATGCGGGTACTATAAGGAAGACGTGTCTGTTCTTGTTGCCAAAAAAGAAAGTTCATCCAAGAAACAAGCATAAACGTTGTGAAGAAGTTTGCATCTTTTTGTAGATTAACATGAAGACATCATCTGACCCAAGACACCTGGTGAGGAGAAAGAAAGTCCAGAAGCTTTTTGAATGGGAATTTAAGAAGAACAAATACTCTGACTCACTTATTCGCGATATTATTCCCACGATTCCAACAATTGACGATATCATTGCAAAAGCCGCGCCTGAATGGCCGATTACGCAGATTAGTAAGGCGGATCTGACAATTCTTCGGCTCGCTATTTTTGAGCTCTTGTATGAGAAAAAAAATCCAGAGAAAGTTGTCATCGATGAAGCTATTGAACTTGCCAAAGAATTCGGGGGAGAAACATCTCCCTCTTTTATTAATGGGGTCTTAGGGACGGTTGTATCTGAGAACACAAAGTAGGTAGCTATGGACACTTCACGTTTAGAACAAATCCTTTCGATCACATTTACTGACAAGATGCTTCTTGAACAAGCGTTTACCCATCGTTCCTACATCAATGAATCAAACGGCCATCTTTCGTCAAATGAACGGTTGGAGTTTCTTGGCGATGCAGTTCTCTCGTTTCTCGTATCGCAAAGCCTGTATGAAGAATTTCCCCGCCAACCGGAAGGGGTTCTGACCCACTTTAGGGCATCACTGGTAAAGACATCCTTTTTGGCTGAAATCGCCCAAAAACTTCAATTCGGAGAGTTTCTTCTTCTTTCAAAAGGAGAAAGACAGGCTGAAGGGTTTAAACGAACAACCATTTTGGGAGATACTGTCGAGGCGTTTCTGGGTGCATTATTCCTTGACCAAGGGCTACCTGCCTGCGAGAAATTTATTAAGGAGCATATTTTGCCGTCTATCTCTTCGATCATCCAAAACCATACGTACAGGGATCCAAAAAGCTCTCTCCAGGAATTCACACAAGAACGGGGAGAGGGAATTCCCACGTACAAAGTCATCAAAACTGAAGGTCCGGACCACGACAGGAAGTTTACTGTGGCAGTTTTCATTCTAAAAAAGAAAATGGGAACAGGGTTAGGGAAAAGTAAACAAGATGCGGAGAAAGCCGCAGCCTCAATCTGCCTTGCGAAACTCAAGAAGCTGTGATACAATCGAGGTCACACTTTTGAAAGGACGTCATATGGCAGTCATGATCCGATTAATGCGTGTCGGAAAAAAACACGAGCCCAAATACAGAATTATCGTGACCGATAAACGCGTCAAGAGAGACGGAGCGTACTTAGAAGAACTCGGCTTCTACGATCCTATCAGTAATCCGCACCTTGTCAAAATAGATAAGAAAAAATACGAGGAATGGATTAAGTTAGGGGCGAAACCGACAAAAACGGTGAAGCTTCTCGCTGAGGCATGAAAGAGCTATTATCCTATCTCGCTCGTTCACTAGTCAATAACCCCGACGTTGTCTCAGTCTCCGAAGAACCAGAAACTGACGGATTTGTACAATTAACTCTTCTTGTGCATAAAGACGACATGGGACATATCATCGGAAAAAGCGGCAAGATTATTCGTGCGATTCGCGACCTCGTCAAAGTGCTTGCAATTAAGCAGGGAAAACGGGTAAAGATAAACGTGCAGGAACACCTCTCTCCATAACAACTCTATGATGCAGATAGATATTATTACTCTTTTTCCCGAACTCTTTGAGGGAGTGTTTTCTCATTCTATCGTTCATACCGCTCAAACCCAGGGCATCGTCTCTATTAACATCCATCATCTACGCACATTCGCCATAGATACACATGGGACGGTCGATGATAAACCGTACGGCGGGGGAGTTGGTATGGTCATGCGATGCGAGCCTGTTTTTGACGCGGTGGAATCGCTCTTTTTGAAACCGGCTACAAAAATCATTCTCCTTTCTCCCCAGGGAAAACCTTACACCCAAAAGAAAGCAAGAGCTTTGTCAAAACTTTCCCACATTATTCTTATTTGCGGTCACTATGAAGGAGTTGATGAGCGAATCCGAACGCATTTAGCTGATGAAGAAATTTCTCTCGGAGACTTCGTACTAACCGGAGGAGAGATCCCTGCTATGGCTGTTGTTGACAGCGTTGTCCGACTACGACCCGGTGTTCTTGAAAAAGAGGCACATACAAAAGATTCTTTCTCCCTTACCGTAGAGGAAAAAGGAAAGAAGATTCCTCTTCTCGAATATCCTCAATATACACGCCCGGCAACGTTTCGGGGTTGGGACGTCCCCAAAGTCCTTCTTTCAGGAAACCACCAGGAAATCGACACGTGGAGGAAAAACGAAGCGGTAAGACGGACGAAAAGACGCCGACCAGAGTTTTTCTCTACCGATTAAACG
>DATDVM010000033.1:0-4064 GCA_035290005.1 Patescibacteria group bacterium
AGATTTACGAAAAGCGCAAGTTTCAACCAGTACGGTAAGCGGCGGATACGAAGTTGCGTTGGAATTCACTGATGAAGGAGCAAAGAAATTTGAAGCAATCACGGAACGCAATGTCGGAAAACCGGTCGCAATTTTTCTTGATCAGGATATGGTTTCAAGTCCGGTTGTCCGGGAAAAAATTAGCGGCGGACGGGCGGTCATCTCTGGCGATTTCACCGTTGAACAGGCAAAAACACTTTCTATACAACTGAATGCGGGTGCCCTTCCGGTTCCCATCCAGATAGTTGAACAGGATAATGTCGAGGCGACGCTTGGAAGCCAGACTGTGCAAAAAGGAGCGATGGCGGGACTCGTCGGACTTTTCCTGGTAGTCGCTTTTATGGCCGCATACTACGGAAAACTCGGCTTGATTGCAGATTTGAGCCTTATTATTTACGGAATTCTCACTCTGGCGATATACAAGTTTGTACCAATTACCCTTTCCATGCCTGGGGTAGCCGGTTTCATTCTTTCGATCGGTATGGCCGTTGACAGTAACATTCTTATTTTTGAGCGGATGAAAGAAGAAATGAGGGTAGGAAAACCCTGGGATATTTCCATGGAATTGGGCTTTGGGCGTGCGTGGGACTCTATTAGGGACGCTAACATTGCAACCATCATTACCTCTCTTATTCTTTTCAATCCGTTTGAATGGACATTTTTAAATACATCAGGACCTGTGAGGGGGTTTGCGATTACCCTTCTTTTGGGTGTGTTAATATCGCTTTTTACCGGTATTGTGGTTACACGAACGCTTCTTCGTGTGTTATACCGGCCGTCGGTGAAAAAAGGAGTAGCGAAATGATTAATTTTATGGGCAAGAAGTGGTTGTATTTTCTTATCTCTGCTTTCTTCCTTCTTCCCGGAATCGTGTCACTTACCATGTGGGGACTAAAGCCTTCAATAGATTTTACCGGAGGGACGTTTTGGGAACTCCGATTCCCCGAGAATGTAGACGCCCGAAAGGGTGAAG
Source organism: Patescibacteria group bacterium (assembly GCA_035290005.1). GTDB lineage: Bacteria > Patescibacteriota > Microgenomatia > DATDVM01 > DATDVM01 > DATDVM01. The sequence goes on from DATDVM010000033.1 coordinate 1,013, forward strand.
TTATAGAAATCGTGCAGGCTCAGGGAGTAGAGGTTCAAGTCTTTCAATCCTCTTCATCCCAGGTGTACAGGCTTCGGACGAAGTTCATGACATCGGATACCGCCCAAACCATCTTGCCGAAACTGAAGGAAAAATTCGGAGACGTGCAGGAAGTTCGGTTCGGAACTGTCGGGCCAACGCTTGGAGCAGAGTTTTTACGAAAAACAATCATCGCGGTCATTCTGGCGATATTTATTATTCTTGGGTACGTTGCCTGGACGTTTAAAAATGTGGAGTACGGAGTGTCAGCAATTCTTGCACTTTTGCATGACACAATTATTCTTATCGGGATATTTTCGCTCCTCGGACACTTTTTCCAGGTAGAAGTCGATGCACTGTTTGTGACGGCGGTTCTTACTATCATGAGCTTTTCGGTGCACGACACGATCGTGGTCTATGACCGCATCAGGGAGTCAAAAAGGCACTATCCCGATGCCTCGATGACAGACCTTATTAATAAAGCGGTGAACGAAACGCTAGGTCGTTCCGTGAACAACTCCATGACGATTATTATTATGTTGACAGCTCTTCTTCTTTTAGGAGGAGAAACGATCAAGTGGTTTGCGTTTGCACTTCTCGTCGGAACGATTTCAGGGACATTCTCGTCAACCTTTACCGCTGCGCCGATTTTAGACCTCTGGCATACACTTGATGAAAAAAGGAAAAAAGGGAAGAAATAAAAAAGTTTTCTAAGAGGAGCCGAGTTCACGAACGCGTTTCGTCAAATATTCTTTCGTATTTTTTGAACTATCATCGGTAATTTCTTCAAACAGTTCCTGTAAAATCTTACCTACTTTAGGTCCCGGGTGCATTTTTAAGATTTTCATCACATCATTTCCGTCAATCTTCAAATCTTTGACGGAGAGAGGGGTTTCCTGAACTTCCAGAATCCGTCTCTGGAATTTCCGTAGTCTCCAACTTGTTGCATTTTTGCATCCGCCGCCAAGTCTGTCTCCGATGCGAAGATCCATAATGTCGTTTATGTTTTCTTTTCCTACTCTTCGAATGAACCGTCTGACCGCGGCGTCGGTAATGTGTTCGTCGACCGTAAACATGTGCCACCGAACAAGAAGAGCTGCTTTTTCAACATCTTTTTTGGGGAAACGCAGTCTTTCCATGATTTGTCTGACTAATGTATTGCCGACGACTTCATGGTTATGAAATGTGACCTCTTTCCCTTCACCTCTTGCCGTGACCGGTTTCCCGATATCGTGCAAGAACGTTGCGAACCGGATAACGGGATCTTTGCTCGGGCAATACTTTAAAGACATGAGCGAGTGGGTCCAGACATCGGTGGTGTGATGGCCTGATTGTTCAAGTCCATACCCTTTTATGATTTCCGGAATAATGTGTTCCAAAAGACCGGTATTATACAAAAAGAGAAATCCGTCAGCGGCATGCCGTGTTCTGACAATTTTAATAAGTTCATCCCGAACACGCTCTTTGGCGATTTCATTAATCAGGTGGGCATTTTCTTTAATCGCCTGAAACGTCGTTTCTTCAATCGTAAATGCAAGTTCAGTGGCAATACGGATTGCCCTCATCAAGCGAAGTGCGTCTTCCTGGAACCGCTCGGTCGGGACACCGACTGCACGTATAAGCTTTTGATGAAGGTCTTTCTGTCCCTGATACGGGTCAACAATATCCCCTTTCAGATCAAAAGCCATGGCGTTGATGGTAAAGTCGCGGCGCTGTAAGTCTTCTTGAAGTGTTTTTCCCCAGGTCACATGTTCAGGATGCCTTCTGTCTTTGTATCCTCTTTCTGTCCGAAACGTAGTGATTTCATAAATGTGGTCGTGATAGGGAATCCCGACTGTACCGAATTCATTCTCATAGAATGTGGTCTGAAATAATGATTGGATTTGTTCAGGTGTCGCGTTGGTCGTAAAGTCCCAGTCCTTCACCTCTTTATCCATCAAAAGGTCGCGAACCGCGCCTCCGACGACATAGGCTTCAAACCCGGCTTGGGTAAGAGTAGAAAGTATTTTTCTGACAAACGGTGGAAATCTGTCTGCCATTACGTTATGATTATAGCATGCTTCAGCCTCACTGGAAAATTCTCACAAAAGCAGCTGATCTTCCACCCGAAAGAGGAGAAAAAAGAAGGGAGAAGATTATTGATCTCCTTCTGAAAAACAGGGGATTGAAAACAAAGAGTGAACGGGAGACGTTTTTACATCCGTCTTTAGATCAGCTCCCGAAACATCCGACCCTTCTGAAAGGAACGCTTCAGGTGGTTCATAAACGAATTGAAAAAGCTATTTCGTTAAAAGAAAAGATAGTCATTTACGGAGACTATGACGTAGACGGAATTTGTTCAACCGGGATACTCTGGAGTTTTTTGTATAAGAAAAATGATCAAGTTATTCCGTATATCCCACACAGAGAGGGAGAAGGATACGGAATGAACAAAGAAACGATTACACAGTTTGCCCAAGATGGTGTGAAGTTGGTCTTAACATGTGACCAGGGAATTAATGCAAACAAAGAGGTCGAATACGCAACTTCCCTTGGCATTGATGTCATTGTGACAGATCACCATGCTGTACCCAAAAAACTGCCGGATGCGTTTGCCATAGCTCACGACAGTTCCCTCTCCGGGTCAGGTGTTGCATATCTTTTTGCAAGGGAATTCGGAAGCGATGAAAATATTGACCTTGCTGCACTCGGAACAATTGCAGACGTCCTTCCTCTGGTCGGAGTCAATCGTGTCCTTGCAAAATTCGGTTTAGACGAACTTAAGAAGACAAAAAGGCCGGGTCTTTTGGCATTATACGAAGAGGCGGGGATAAAACCCGAATCCCTCACGACCTATCATATCAGCCATGTGATCGCTCCCAGGTTAAATGCCATGGGACGGTTGGAACATGCCATGGAGAGTCTCCGGTTACTGATGACAAACGACCATGATCGGGCAAAGCGGCTTGCGATGGTTGTGGGACGCACGAATCTGCAAAGACAGAATTTGATGAATCAGATGTATGAACAGGCAAAAGTTGAAGCTGTTAAGTTT
>DATDVM010000034.1:0-8253 GCA_035290005.1 Patescibacteria group bacterium
CGTCACGAAGACCGAAAGACATATCTGGGTAAGAAAGAGCGTCTGAAGTTGCTTTTCCTCAACTTTTTTCTTCTGTTGAATGATGGCAGCACCAAAACCAATATCCGTAAAAACGGTAAAAAACGAGACGATAAAAAGTATTATGGCAAATGTCCCAAACACTTCAGGGAATAGGAGCCGAGCAAGGATAATGCTTGAAGCCGTCTGAATAAACTGGATAGCAACGCGTCGAATGCCTAAAAGAAATACTCCATTCGCTGCCTTATACTTCAACGATCTATACGTAGTATCGCGTGCCTCAATGTTTTCAAAAGACTCACTCATGGTATCTTCCTTTGCCCGTATTGCCCCATATAAAAAGCGCTAAGCCCAACCATCTTAGCCCGATGGACTTCTCTGTGTTTTGTGTCAATGAGAAACCTAACGAGACTTCCACCCAGAAACAAAGCATCCTTGAACGGCTGCAACATCTTTGCGAGTAGCCTGAAATGCCGATAACAAATGAATCGGCCGTTACGCACTAAATAATACACCTTCTGAGGCGCTTCTACTCCCAAGACTTGAGACCCTTTATGCCATAAGACCGCCTGAGGAACAAGATAGTTTTTGTATCCAACCTTCTTTGCCTTGAGACCAAAATCCGCATCTTCCCAATACGCAAACAATCTGTCCTCGAAATATCCTACTTTCTTCGCAACATTTTTCCGAAGAAGAAAACCAGCTCCAGAGAGCCAGTCAACTTCGACAGGTTTTGTCAGTTGTGCTATTTTTTTTGTCGAAAGAGAACGGATAATCCCCCAGGTAAAATTACACGACCAACCAGGCATATCTCGCTCAGAAGGCTTATCCTTATCCCAATAGGACATAATTTTGGGACCAACAGTTGCTATCTTCTTATGTGTTGTCGCAAACGTAACCAGCTTCTCGAGGGTATCTTCTCCTAAAACGACATCCTGATTGGTGACAAAAATCCACTCGCCACGGGCTTTATTCACTGCAAAGTTCACGCCACTCGCAAATCCCATATTTTTACCAAGGGCATAGAGCTTCACCCAAGGGTAATCCTGCTCGATCATCTCTTTTAATCCATCACGCGAACCGTTATCAACAATAATGACCTCTAAAAAATCTTTCGGGTAAGTTTGACGTGCCAGGGAATCCAAGCACTCCCTGGTATCTTCCTTTCCATTAAAGGTCGGAAAGGCAACCGTCAAAAATGTCATGACGATGTTTCCTTCTGGGCAGTAGGCTTACGGGATCTTTTCAAAATTCGGGTCACCAGGAAACAGGTAGTAAGAAGCGTTATTCCCCATCCAATATACTGAGATACTTTAGGCCCATGCGTGAGGGCGATTTCGTAAGTCCCTGGTTTTTCCGGACGAAGCAAGAGAAACCCTAAAGGATCTTTCTCCTTTTTGACCTTTCCTTGGGCACTTTTCACTCTCCATCCCGAATCGTACGTCATTTGAACCAAGACTCCCTCATGTTCCCCTACCGTTGCCTGGATCTGATAGTTATCATGATTGTTCATGGTGAAGCGCACCTCTTTTGACGCGTCTTTCTCTGACTCAATCCAATCAATATAGGCAAAAAGCGGCTTTTTATCATCAGCTTTTTTCGGTGTCGTCAAGGAACTTCTTCCTTCCAGAGGAACGATCTTGACAGGGCTTTGTTGTACAAGAGGAACCCGATAAACTGTGTCACCATTCTTTTCGTACACGGATGGAAGTGTTTTGAATTTTTCAAACTCGCGATACTCCTTCATACTGTTTCTTGAACTGGAAGAATTCACCACTATGTAGGAAATGTTACCTGCTTTCAGCCAGGCAGTGGTAGTTTCCGGATCGATCCAGAATCGAACGAGATAATAGATGTGTTCTGGCCATCTGTTCGTTGACGCCTGATAAAGTCCACCGCGAAGCTGCCAAATGTCAGTAAAATAGTTGAGGTAAAATCCGTAATTTCCCGCTACAAAGACACGTTCTCCTTTATTCTTGTCGACCAGGGTCGTCAGATACTGACTCATCTCGTATTCCCCTGTTTGTTCAAGCTTTACCTTTTGTTTCGCAGCCTCCTGAAACGTAGACGCAAGTCTCTGAAATGAGTACTCTGACAATGATGCATGATTGAGATATGAGGAAAGATACCATGGAAAAAGAAAGGCACTGACGACCGCAGCACCACCGATACAAATTCCGACTCCGCGAAGAAGAAACGATTTCTTTTCCGTAAAAAATCCGACGAGCGTTCCCACTACGGCTCCAACGAATATGGACAGCGCCATATCAACTTCTGTGAGGTACCGGATCGCTTGAGGCGCAAACTCCAATCGTTGTTCAAAAAGCTCAGGAGGAGCTGACGTATAGTACACGAAGATAATTTCATAAAACACCGCAAACCACAGAAACGGAGTCAGGAGTGCTTCATTCTTAAGAAACCGTTTCGCTGCTACGTAGATAAGAAGGAGAAGAAAAAAACCACCAACAAATCCCCACGGGAACAAATTCAAAAGATTCTTCCCTGCTCCTCCTCCTTCGGTAAAAAACGTGGACATAAAAGAGGTGTTATACCAAAACGCAATAAGTCCGTACGTCACTATGGCGGCAAGCATTGCCTTCACTAACGTACTCCCCGCATCAACCTTTGGCATCGTAATCCTGCCGAAATAGAGAAGAAGAAGAAGAACGACGAGAGCGAAAAACGCGATCGCGTTGGTGAGTGCTGTTAACCCAATGAAAAACGCTGCCAGAAAAGATGATATGCGGGATCCATCACGAAGGGTTTTCAGAAAGAACAAAGCTCCGAGCGGCAGAAACACAAGCGCCAACGTATGCGGCCCTTCCCCGTATCGCTGGAGAAGAACGAACCGTCTTGGTTCCAGAAAATCAGTCATTCTGTCATTAAGGACTTCATTCGTCTTGAGAACGAAATAAAATATCGTTGGAAACAAAGAGTACCCAATACCCGCAACAATGCCCGCAAAAAATCCTGCAATCCCCTTTTTCACCAAATACCAGGTAAAAAGAAAAACCGAGACCGGAGCACCCAGGTATCCTACCCCTGTCAAGATACGATACGCTTGCCAATAGTCCATCTGAAACAGTTGATGTGTCAATGCGGTGAGGATCGGGAGGACGGGGGTGTAAAAAAGATGAAACGGAAATCCAAAATACCAATACGGCGCCCAGGAGAGATTCGGAAAAAATTCAACAAGGAACCGTGCCATTGAAATATACGAAACTTCAATCGATCCCTGGTCAGACGGGCCCATCCCTGTCAACCAGTTACTCATCAAAGAGTGGTTCAAAAAGACAAGCGCTCCGACACCGATCATGCCCAGAAAAAGAAAAAAAAGACTACGTAGGGATATTTTCATACCTGTGACTCAATGACTCCTGTTGGTGTTTTGAAAAGTTTTCGTCGAAATTTTACCTTGGCCTCGACCAACCAGGTAAGAGACAAAACCCCAAGAACGATTCCCAAAACATTGTATCCTGAGGGAAATGAAAATGGAAGAAGAGACTCAAGTTCCGATCCATACACCCATCGCAAGACATCTCTTTGAAGATACGTGACAGAGAGAATTGGAGCTTCCTCTTTAAGAAATGAGTCTATGCCACCGATGCCGTACGATGAAATATCTTGAAATCGATGACCTTCACTGACGATAAATGCTCCTGTCCCAAGAACCATGAGGCCAAGAAAAATCATTGGGAATACCCCCTGGAGAAACGCAGGAAGTTTCTTCTCACCAATGAGCTGCTCTTCAATCCTCCAAAAAATCTCAAATACTCCCGAAAGAGCAAATCCCACAAGGAGTGAAAAAGCAAAATCAAATTCTATGAGAAATCTCCATGGCTGTGGCGCGAACACTTCGTTCAGCACAATCCAAGTAGAGATCAGGAAGAAAAATCCCAACACGAGCGCACTCACGATAAAAAGATGCTGAAGTTGAGGTCTATGTTCAAAGAGAAGAAAGAAAAAAGTCCCCAACACCGGAACGGTCACAAATCCTATCGGGATGAGGTCGACAAGGTTTCGCGTGACCCCCTCCCTCGCCGCAAAAGACAAGAGATTCCAGGGCAAACTCTGATCATACCAAAAACTGCTTAAGCCCAACGCCAGAAAAAGCGCCATCGCCATCCGTGCGGTCTTTTTCCTAGCTTCTCCCAAAAACACTTCCGAGAGCCAGATGATACAAGCGATATATAAAAAAGCGAAGATCCCGAACCTGGAAATCATCCCAAGCACAACGAGAGAGAGAGTCGTCAAAAAAAGCAGTCGAAATGTTCCAAACTTCAAAAACGCAAGAAACAATATCGCGCAGACCGGAATCACCGCGAGGGACGCGACGTGGGGTCCTTCTGAAAACACGATAAGCGCCTTGAGACGCATCGGGATGCTTCCGTATTCCGGTAACGCCTCAGGAAGCCCTGAAAAGAAATACGTTGCAGGAGAAAACAGCGAGTAACACGTTGCAGCAATCACGGCGGTGAGTTCTCTTCCGGTTAAAATCCTGACGAACCCATAAAAACTTAAAATCCCCAAAATATAGAACACCCCCACAAGAACCTCATACGCCAAGGGCAACGACATTCCCGTAAAATCAGCGACTAATTTTGAGACCACTGGTAAAAAAGGTGTCGCGATAAGATATTCTGACGCCTGTTTCAAAAACAATGGATAGATAAGAAAAAGGTTTAGTGCTGCCAGAATGAGAAGAAATGTATAGGACGTAACTTGCTTCAATAAATACGCAAATTCTCTGGGAGGCGCTTCAGGATCCTTCTTTTTTTCTCGTTCCTCAGTCAAATACCGTATTCCAAGAACTGGACCTCCGAAGAGCTTCGTCAGTGCCTCGATGAACTCCGGCCACGACTGCATCTGCAACCCTCACCTGTATTCTACCTGAATTGGGCTTCTTTTTCAAAAAAATTTACCGTGCCTTTGAAGAAAGAGTTCGAAATAAAGATTGGCGTTTGACCGTCTGAGAGAACTGGAGCAGTTTTTGAGCAAGGAATGAAAGAAGTCGTTCTTTTCGAACAAATGTATTTCCTTTTTCTTCTTCAGCCAAAGATATTCTGTACACGAATACCCAGCTTCTTTCTGTATCTTTATGAAGAATCCGTGCCAGCAGTTGTTCCCAAAGCCTCGCAGCTTGCTTCCCCAAGACAACAGCCGCCGTCACGAGGAATGCCAAAAGGTGAATCGCTGCTCTCCGAAGGAGTGCCCCGTATATTTTTCTTTTTCTTTTATTCGCGTGGAAAAGGAGAAAGAGAGAAACTCGCTCTTGAACTGTCTTCTTGCGAGATATATAAAACTCTGTTCTCACCGGTCCCCCTTCGAATATCGCGTTGCCTTAAGGAGGGCCCCTTCTGACGAAATATTACACAGACACGTAAGCGTGTGAACAAAAAAAGTAGGCAGTATTGGTACGTACGGTGTTATATTCCATCTAGGAGTTCGCCCTTTTCCCCATCGCCCCTCGCCTCTCTTCATCGTAGCAACGAGAAAAAACGTTTGTCAAGCAGCGATGCTACACATTCTACACATTGAGGCTACAAAAACGGATTTTCCTTAATAGAAAAATTCTACCAGCCGTAAAAATGATGACTTTTCATGTTTTTGTTTATATATTGATGTCTTTAGTTCCGTTTTGTTCTTGATATATTCCTGGTCGGAAACTATTCCTGTCATTTTTCACCACTACCCCAGAAAGACAACACCCTGTAGTAAAATACTCTATTCCAATTGTGGTAAAACTGTGGAAAACTTTTATAGCCCCATAGTTGAAGTCATAATGATTTAACAATATATAACTATATATATCACACTGTTTCTATTTACGGGATAGCAAGAGAGACTCCTGTGGATTTCACTTCTCTCTTTGGCAAAGGATGCAGTGGCTTTGGGAATATTCCTGATCCAAAATGCTTTCCCAAATTTCGTAGGCATGCAGAAACGCTGAAGCTATCCCCGCCGCCATTGCAGGAACGCCAACAATAAGACGGAGAGACCCCTCCATTTGGGTAAAAAAAAGGAGGCCGACCAAAAACACAGCGATACTCACGAATATCTGTGGCGTATCTTTTAAGACTCTATGGAAAAGTACAACGAGCACATGCCACCACATATGTCCCGAGACAGAAGGCTTTATCTCGTTCATGTCTTTTGAAACTTCACCTCAAACAACAAATCGTGATAGGGCCAGAATTTGTCCTGTCTTTCCGCACAAACTGATGCTTTTGCCGCCTGGGGTGCTAATGTTGCGAAATGACGATAGACGAAAAGGATTTTTCCCTCCTCCGCAAGTTGACGAAGTCGAAAGATAACACGATCTTTATCTGCGTCTGTTTTAGAGCTTGTATCAATGCCGTAGCTTTCCGCACAATACATACAGCCGAAGTCAGAGAATTCTACTACGACAACTTTTGCCTGGGGATTTCCAATACGAGCACCTTCAGCCGAGACAGTAACTCGCTTCGCGGTACTTGGGATTTCCTTATTTCCAAGCTCCTGTTCTATGACTTCGCTCATGGTTGCCCATCTTTCTGCCCCATACACAGGTCTACCGTTCACAAAGAATGTCGGAGTCCCCTTAACCCCGGCTGCGATACCGTCGTTATAGTCATTTTGAAGAACCTGGTCTATCGAATCATCCGAAAGGCACGAGGAGAAGGCAGCTTGATCAAGACCGAGTTGTGTCGCGTAGGAAAGAAGATTTTCTTCTAAAAAAGGATCCCCTCCGATGAATTCCCGTGTCTGACTGGCATCCTTTTGAATCCCGGCCACATTCTCAAGGCGCTCCACTTTCTTCCATAAGAAAACCGAGGTTGATCCAAGTACAACAGCAAGAAGCATGAGGGCCACAAATACCCAGTGAACTTTCTGGGTCTCCTGCGTTCGCTCTTCCATACCCCCTCCTTTTATTTCTCCGTCTTTCTGTAAAATTCGTACAGGAAAAGTTCTTGTATATTATACCCTAAATATCTTTCGAGATCTTTTTTTTGTGTTCGATGGCAACAGAGCGCCTTATACTTCTTACTCCAATGGGAAGAAATATCCACTATATAAATAGTATGAAGATCGTGTCCTCGAAATGTCCCACCCATTTTACGGGCAATACTGTCTGGAATCGTCACATACAAAAGCGTTACGTCACCACTTTCTCGAGAGTAGAGACGAAAGGCATGTGTTGTGACGCGATGGATTGCCCGATGGTCTGGGTGCCCGTATAGGCCATATTCGTCAAACGTCACAACAAGAGAAGGACGCACTTCCCGCATAATCTCAAAGATTTCTTGTGTTAACTTTTTTTGATCAACTCTTGGCAAAGACATATCTCTGTAAGGAAAAAGTACGCAACGGTCTACACCAAGAACTACTGCCGCTTGTCGGAACTCCCGCTCTCGAATCACTCCAAGTCTTTTGCGATTTCCTTCCGGCAGATCTCCTATTTGCCCTTCCTCACCCCGAGTCGCACAAACAACCACAACTTCCCACCCTTCTTTGCGTAGCCTGACTATAAGACCGGCACTCATAAATGATTCATCATCCGGGTGAGCAAACACAAAAAGAGCAACCTTTGAACCTCCTTCCGCCTGAAACAGTTCGGACGGGATGGTTTCTCTTATAGCTGTTGGTAATATATGCACACGAGAATGCTTTCTCTTCATTGGATACTCCTTATTGTTGAATATTGTGAAACAAAAAAGAAGCTATGGTGTGCGTTTACAGCTTTGGATAAGAGAAGATGTCGAGAAACGGGAGTCATAGGGGCAGACAATCGCAATGTCTATCCCCAACTGTGACGTGACTTGTTTTTTTTGTGTGTAATATGGATCTTTGTCAGAAACTGCAAGTACTGAAGGAGAAATCGCTTGTAATAAACGTTCATCTGCTTGTTCTTTCAGAGGGAGCACTGCATCGACAAAAGTAAGAGAAGAAAGAAGTTTAATCCTGTGTTTCATAGGGAATATCGGCCGTCCTTTTCCTTTTTTCTGACGAATCCACTGATCAGATTCAAGCGCAACCAGAAGAAAGTCTCCTTTTCTTTTGGCTTCAGTAAGAAATAGTATATGACCCGGATGCAAAATGTCAAAACACCCAGTCACCAAGACAACTATCTTTTGCTTTTTCTTAAGGAATCTCACTCTTTGGGTTGCGATTTTGAGTGATATCTTTTTTCTCACCTTACAAGACCTGACCGCGGGCTTGAATAGCGTTTGCAATCCTTTGTGTCGCGAGAAGAAA
>DATDVM010000035.1:0-9719 GCA_035290005.1 Patescibacteria group bacterium
CGTCGACGAACGTTGCGTGGGAAACCTTGGGCTTCCGGCGCCCGGGATTCTCACCCGGGTGTACGCTACTCATGCCAGCATTCTCACTTCTGTGCGCTCCACCACTCCTTACGGTATGGCTTCACCGCACACAGAACGCTCTCCTACCACTCGCCGCATTGCTGCGACGAATTCTGAGCGTCGGTAGAAAGCTTAGCCCCGATCATTTTGGGCGCCGAACTCCGTTAACTAGTGAGCTGTTACGCTTTCTTTAAAGGATGGCTGCTTCTAAGCCAACCTCCTAGCCGTCTATGGAATTCGACTTCCTTTAACACTTAGCTTTCATTTAGGGACCTTAGCTGCAGATCTGGGTTGTTTCCCTCTCGAACACGAAGCTTGCCCCCGCATTCTGACTCTGTGGTAACCAACGTGGTATTCGGAGTTTGGTTGAGTGAGAGACCTTTCGACCTCTGACCCATTCAGTAGCTCTACCTCCACGTTGTAGTCCGCACAGGCTATACCAATATATATTTCGGAGAGAACCAGCTATCCCCAGGTTCGTTTGGCATATTACCCCTAACCACAAGTCGTCCGAGCTTTTTGTATCAAACACCGGTTCGGGCCTCCGCCAGATGTTACTCTGACTTCACCCTGCTCATGGTTAGCTCACCTGGATTCGGGTCATCCATACGCTACTAAACGCCCTATTCAGGCTCGCTTTCACTTCGGCTCCGTCCCTTTCAAGGACTTAACCTTGCAACGTATGGATACTCGCTGGCTCATTCTTCAATAGGCACGCGGTGAGACGGAAAAGTTTTGCTACGGTTTCCCGCAACAAAGGTCTTTTCATCGTCCTCCCACTGTTTGTTAGCAGACGGTTTCAGGTACTATTTCACTGGGGTTCTCACCCTTCTTTTCACCTTTCCCTCACGGTACTAGTTCACTATCGGTCTTCTTGTGTATTTAGCCTTGGGGCGTGGTCGCCCCGGATTCCCTCAGGATTTCGCGTGTCCCGAGGTACTCAGGGATGAAACGGGAGATCCATGCGTTTCGCCTACGGGACTTTCACCCTCTCCGGAGTCTTATTCCAAAGACTTCGGCTACGCATCGATTTTCTTACTCCCTGACACTAAAGTCGGCTTCACCCTACAACCCCCTACACCCGAAGGCATAGGGTTTGGGCTCTTTCCGTTTCGCTCACCGCTACTAAGGAAATACGTAATCGGTTTCTTTTCCTCTGGGTACTGAGATGTTTCAGTTCCCCAGGTGCCCCTCTACCTACCTATGTGTTCAGTAGGAGATTCCTCGAAAGAGGAGGGTTTCCCCATTCGGACACCGTCGGATCACAGGTTCGTTGGCGCCTTCCCGACGATTTTCGCAGCCTCGAACGTCCTTCTTCGGCACAAGAAGCCTAGGCATCCACCTTCTGCTTGAGTAGACTTATGTACTTGTCTCCCAAATGCTCACGCATTTGTGAATAAGCCGTTACTTACTAATGCAACCTTTTCCAGCTTGCTGTTAATGTGCGAGCTTGGCATGACACCAAGATCGTGTGGAGCTGATGGGAGTCGAACCCATGACCTCCTCATTGCAAATGAGACGCTCTAGCCAGCTGAGCTACAGCCCCGACACAAAAAACGTGCCACGTGATGTGGCTAAATTTCTTTGTGATGTTAAGCGTTATGAGAAACTATGGAGAGAGACAACAAAGGAAAAACGTACTTATGGTTATAGATTTCATGCTTTGTTTATGTATGCTCACTCTAAGGTTTCTCACAAGCGTAGTCATCTTACCAAATTTTCAAGTTGAAGTCAACAAAGGTGAGGTTACGTCTTTCCTGCCAGGGTTTTGATATGCCCGACAAGCTCGTCGGGTGAACATTCTGTCTTCACCAAGCAGAGTGCCGCACCCAACGAAAGGGCTTCTTGGGTTTCACTCTCCGAAAGAGCAGTGAGGACAATGACCGGGATGTGTTTCGTGGTTTCTGTTTCTTTCACGACTTTTAATACATCAAACCCATTCATGATAGGAAGCATCAGATCAAGAATAAGAACGTCCGGATACGGAGTGTGGAGTGCTTTGGTGAGTCCTGTCTTTCCGTCAGAGGCAATATCGACCTCCCACCCCTGCAGTTGGAGTGCGGTTTTATAGACTGTGACAATGGATTCATCATCCTCAACGAGCAGTATTCTCACGACACCCCCATCATACCAGATTTCTCATCACTTCTCAAAATCTCACGCTTTTGTGTCCGAGATCGGAAGAGAGATATAAAAAATACTTCCGACATTCTCTTCTGACTCAACCCGAAGTTCACCGCCGTGTGCCTGAATAATTCCTTTTGCAATAACCAAGCCCAGTCCTGTTCCCTTCTCTCCCTCTGTCCCGCGGGCCTGAAATTGCTGGAACTTATTGAATAAGTTCTTCACTTGTTCTTCCGACATTCCGATTCCTGTATCGCGAACCGCGATAACGACCATGTCTTTCTTTTTCGCCGCTGAAACGGTCACGATACCGCCCTTATTGGTGTACTTAATGGCGTTAGACAAAAGATTGGCAAGGACTTGAGCGAGTCGCATCTTATCAAACGCAACTTCAGGAAGAGAGTCGTCAAACTCACGCCGAAGATCGATGTTCTTTTCTTTCGCGGATCCGTCAAACACGCGAAGTTGATCTTCGATCACTGGAAGAAGTTTCTGTTTTTGTTTTATGACCATAAAGTGTCCCGTCTCAATCTTTGCAACATCAAGTAGATCCGAAACAAGTTTAATCATTGACTGAGCTTCCATTTTTACTACAGAAAGAAGCTCCTGTTGTTCTTTGAGTTGCAATACATTGACATGTTGCAACAAAATATCCGAGGACCCATAGATCGCGGTGAGCGGTGCCCGCAGCTCGTGAACCATCATCGCTGTAAAGTCCTCCCGAACACGTTCAAGTTCTTTCTCCTTTGTGACATCATGCAGAAGGACAACTGTTCCCAGAGGGTTTTTTTGTTCGTCATAGACCGGTGAAATCAAAACACGAACTGCGACCGTTGGCGTCAAGAAGGTGTCAGGAAGAACGATAAGCTGCTCTTTACTCATCGCCTCTTCCATTTTCCGGCGAAGATGAATTTTTCCGTGGACTTTTTCAAAGACGTCAAAAATTGAGGCATCTTGACCCTCTAGCTGCAACATTCGTCTCGCTGCCGGGTTAAAGACTTGAAGCACCATATGTTTATCGACCATAATGACCCCATCTGCCATCGATGAAACCATTGCGGTGAGTTTCTCTTTTTCCGCTTCTAAAACCCGTTCCAGTTTGGACACCGCGTTTGCTGCCTGGGACACGATTTTATAGAGAATTGTCATCTCTTCTTCGTGATACAAATCAGGTTTTGTTGAGGCAACCGTCATTACCCCGACAATGCGATTGTTGATCATTAAAGGGATGTTAAAAAATGAAGATACGGTCGCGTTATTCGTATCGTCAAGAATCGCTCCGGTTAACGTATCTTGTACTTGTTGAGACTTGATCTCAGACCCGCTCAATGCGTTGATGGATTCAATCATCCGTTGTTTGACTTCCTGAATGAAAATCCTGTTGACCGGTTCTGCAAGAATGCTATGAAAGACTGTTTTCCCCTCGGGGGTAAAAAGAAGGCTTGAGACCGTCGAATATTCTAGAAGTTCTCCGAGCGATCCACCAATGATATCAACGATTTTTTGAACATTCAGTTCGTAGCCAATCCGTTCTCCTAGTTCTTTCAGAATCGAAACTTCGTAAATTCTTCTCTTCATCTCTCCTTCTTCTCGCTGCAACGATGCAATGTGTGCGTCTTTCTCAAAAAGCGTTCCCAGCTCGAATCCGATAGACTGAAGCATCTTTTTCTCATCGCTTGAGATATATCCTTTTTCCTTTGCAACGAAGAGTGCACCCCAGGCTTGAATTCCCTTTTCCTTATGTTTTGAGGAAAGAAGAGGGATAGATGCGTATGAATGCGGTTCGATGGTGAGATATTCGATGGTGTGCACTTCCTCTTCATCACTCGAGAGGAGTTCTCCCTTGGCAATCGTTCTTGCCAGCATTCCTCTTGCGGGTTTTAACGGAATATGGAGTTTCTTGGGATCAAACTGTGGAGGAAACCCAGCCGAAGCTTTTCCGCGCGCTCCTGCTCCTTCTTTTAACCGTAACGCCAAAAATACATGAGAAAAACCAGTATGCATTAGTTCCTTGCAGACATATTCTCCGAGCTCATCGTGGTCTTCAAAGGAAGAAATCGTCGTACAGAAATCCATCAGCCAGGAAGAACGAAGGAGGTAGTGTCTCTTTTCCTCGCTATACAACACATACAAAATAAAAAGAAATCCCACCCAGGCAAGAATAGAAAGAAGAAGAAGTATCGGTAAAGAGAGGGCAGGCATCCAATGTGCTCCTTATCTATAGCTGCATGATTACTGGGTATTTATTCTTCGACGCACACATGCTCAACCGCGCGTTCATTTTCTCATTTTTTCCAGTTCGTCATGCACGTACTTGGCGCCTGCAACAATCACATACATGCCAACAAGAAGCAATACTTCCCGCATCAAACGAACCCAAGCATCGAGAACCTCATAGTATTTAACGAACGCGTCAAAAAGCATGGAAGAGGCAATGAAAAATACCCCAATCGTGACAAACGTAAATCCTTTGGCAATCACACCTTTTCCGAAGGTCGTCGTCACTCTCGACATAATGAGTGCCGCAACAAGTCCGACAATCGGTGAGAAGAAAGCGCTCACTTCAATACTTTTTTCAAACACATTTTGCATCGTCACATCTATCACTGTATCCCTCCTTGCGGCCCTTCTCCCTCAGTCGGAAGAAGCGTTGGATATTTTTGAAGAAGAGGTTCCATGGTCTTTTGTACAATCAAACCTGAAAGTTCCATATAAGATTTGATAAGTTTCTGGAGCGCTTGTTTGGGATCACCATGAATTTCGGTCACTTTTCCGTGCTGATCGATTTCCACTTCCTCGACATTTCGCGCTTTCAAAAGAGCTATGTCAGGCCCTAAAATAATGATCTGTTTCTGGATCATATCGGTTAACAGTTTTTTATATTCTTCAGGAGACACTGTCTGGGGCACGATGCTCCTCCTTTCCCTCGTTCAGCTGATCTAAAAGGGTTTGCGCTTTTTCGACGACTTCGGCTGGCGTCACCTGGTATTTTAAAATAACTTCGTTTGCACCGAGTTCAAGAGCCCGTCGTATATTTTCTTCTTGCCCAAAATTCGTCACAACAATCACTGGAATGGTTCTGGTAATGGTGTTTTGTTTCAATCCCTCTAGGACAACAAGACCTGAAAGTTTTGGCATCATTAAATCAAGAAGCATCACGTCAGGGGGGTTTTCTCTGGAGGCCTTGAGTCCTTCCTCGCCATCGAATGCCGAAACAACTTCAAATCCGCGGATTGAGAATTCCGCTTTGTAAATCTTCATCAGCGATGGGTCATCTTCCATGATGAGAATTTTTGGCATTATTCGCACCTTTCTCTTTCATCATAGAAAGAAACCATGCAAGTTGTCAATTTAATTTTCTCATTCACCTGCCTCTTTCGGTCCGCAGAGGTAGTAATTGGATGCACATCCCCACTGGAATTTATCACACTCGAGATTCCATGAACCATTAGGGGATGCAGTTGGATTATTGATTTGCGGATCGTTGGGAGTTTCTAAAAATGTCCCGATGCAGTACCTGACCGGTGGTCCTTCATAGGTCCAGCCGCCAGGGAAACTTGGATCCCGCACCGAGGTCGTATAGACATATGTGACCCATGCCTCTGAATTTCTCCCTCTGGGAACCTCTTTCAAATACGGTGAAATTTCTAACTCAAATTGTTGCCAATTCACTCCTGTTGAGTCTTTATCGTTTGCACACCACCCGGTACAAATTGAACATGCCGGCGGTGTACAGGGATAATCAGGGTGCGAAAGTTCTGTCATGTGCCACGGATAGACCCCTTTATCGACGTAATATTGTTCGATTGCTTCCTGCCAGACTTTTAAGTCTTTTTTCCTCTGGACATCATGGGCTCTTTTTGTAAACTGGGGTACCATGGTAAAAAATATCACAGATATTACGCCTGTAAGCGTAATAGCCATGAGAAGTTCAATTAAGGTTAGTCCTTTTGAGTGCATACGTGTCTTGGAATACATGTAGATTCAGTGTAGCGAATTAGGTTGAGCGATGCAAGAAAGTGTGGGCGAACATGGAGTCGAACCATGGACCTCAGTCTTATCAGGACTGCGCTCTAGCCAGCTGAGCTATTCGCCCAAAGAAGAAATATCGGGCACCAGGCATGCCCACTCCGACGTATTATACCACGCCTATTTCAAGAAACGCTATCTTCCAAAATTATGCTATTTTTCCTACAATGGGTATGTGAAACGACATTTTCGTTCCCCTGGTTTAACGCTTATAGAACTACTTGTTGTGGTTGCAATTCTCGCGATCTTAGCTGTCGTTGTCTATAGCTTAATTGATCCTGCGGAACAAAAAAAACGCGTCAATTACGCCCATGCCAAAACAGGAGTTGCAGAAATCGGAAGGGCAGTCCAAATCTACGAAGCGAATAATAGCGGCCTTCCTGATGACGTCTCGAGAAACATCATGCCGGACGGTCTTGCTCCGCATATACGCGGAGGCGTCTGGCCAGCCGGCCCGTTTGAAGGAAGTGTCTATGATTACGATAATTGGAAGGATGAAGAATGCTGGGATGGAAGTACAGGAAATGTCCAGATTACCCTCCGCCAGGTTCCCGGATATAATCCTGACGGAACAAACAACTGGGCTATCTATTATGTCTTAGAAGGAACCGGCGTTCCCCACTGCCGGGAACCGTTGTTTAAAGGCGAGTGCGTCAATTGCCACTCATATACCATGTACCCGAATTAGTTTTCCCCAAAAATAACCAACAAAAAACCTGGCGGATGACCAGGTCTTTTGTATAAGTTCTTCAGTTTGGGTGTCCCAAAAGGACTTAAAAGCATACAATCTGAAGATGCTTTCCGCGTCCATTATCTGTGACGCGCACCCCGCAAACGAAGAGTATTCCCTTTTGATGAACGACTGAAAGATGGTAGGAATCGTATTTTGTTTAAGAGAATACGAAAAAACTCTCCCCATACTGTTTAGGTATGGGACGATAATCTCTCCTTAGAAAGGAGGTGATCCATCCGCTCCTTCCAGAACGGATACCTTGTTACGACTTAGTCCCCATCATCGAATTCGCCGTAGGCGGCTGCCCCCCTTGCGGGTTGGCACACCGATTTCGGGCGCCTCCGACTTTGTTGGCTTGACGGGCGGTGTGTACAAGGACCGAGAACGTATTCACCGCAGTCTGCTGACCTGCGATTACTAGCGATTCCAACTTCATGGGGTCGAATTGCAGACCCCAATCTGAACTGAGGCGAGTTTTACGGGATTTGCTTCCTGTTGCCAGGTCGCTGCCCATTGTACCCGCCATTGTAGGATGTGTGTAGCCCTGGACATAAGGGCCGTGCTGACTTGACGTCATCCCCTCCTTCCTCTCCTTTATTAGGTGAGCAGTCTCTTCTGACACTTGTAACAGAAGACAAGGGTTGCGCTCGTTAAGGCACTTAAGCCAACACCTCACGGCACGAGCTGACGACAGCCATGCAGCACCTGTGGTACACCCTCGAAGGAGTCCATCTTTCAATGGATGTGCAGTACCATGTCAAGCCCAGGTAAGGTCCTTCGCTTTGTATCGAATTAAACCACATGCTCCACCGCTTGTGCGGTCCCCCGTCAATTCCTTTGAGTTTTAGCCTTGCGGCCGTACTCCCCAGGCGGGACACTTAACGCGTTAGCTTACGACGGTGATGTTGCCACCACCATCTAGTGTCCAGTGTTTACAGCTAGGACTACGCGGGTCTCTAATCCGCTTCGCTCCCCTAGCTTTCGTCCATGAGCGTCAGAGCAGACCCAGGAGACTGCCTTCGCCTTTGGTGTTCCTCTCGATATCAACGCATTTCACTGCTCCACCGAGAATTCCGTCTCCCTCTTTCTGCCTCTAGTTCAACAGTATCGTAACCCTCTCTGGGGTTGAGCCCCAGTCTTTGAGCTACGACTTGAAGAACCGCCTGCGGACACCTTACGCCCAGTAAATCCGGATAACGCTTGCACCCTACGTATTACCGCGGCTGCTGGCACGTAGTTTGCAGGTGCTTTCTAGTTAGGTACCTTCAGAACTTATTCCCTAACCACAGAGGTTTACGACCCGAAGGCCTTCATCCCTCACGCGGCGTCGCTGCGTCAGACTTTCGTCCATTGCGCAATATTCCCAGTTGCTGCCACCCGTAGGTGTATGGCCCGTATCTCAGTGCCATTGTGGCTGACCATCCTCTCAGACCAGCTACCCGTCATCGCCTTGGTAGGCCGTTACCCTACCAACAAGCTGATAGGACGCAGGCTCCTCCAAAAGCGGGCAGTTACGCCCTTTACCCTTGCGGGCACACGCGGTATTAGCTCGCCTTTCGGCGAGTTATTCCTCACTTTTGGGTAGATTCCTACGCGTTACTCACCCGTCCGCCACTCAACAAAACCTTGCGGCTTTATTTCGTTCGACTTGCATGCTTAAGGCACGCCGCCAGCGTTCATCCTGAGCCAGGATCAAACTCTCAAAAAGAATTTCCTACCATCTTTCAATCGTCCAATGACTGAAAGATTGGTTTATGGCTCGTCTTTCAATTGTTAAAGGGCAATGCAAAAATTAAGATAGGGTGTGATAACCCCTTTGCGCTTCTTCTTATACCACAAATGCTCTTGAGGGTCAAGCAAGAGGCGGCTTAACGTCTCTTTCGGGGAAGATACTTTTTCCGCAGTTTTTCCTGTTCGTATGTTTGAAGTTCACCCGGAAGGTGATGCCGATACTCACCCCAAATATAGGCCAGAAACGATATCACACAGATCACCCAGGAAACGATCCAGATTGGTGCCGCAAGGTAGGCAATACCAATTCTTCGGGCAAAAAGAAGCACACCGCCCAACCCCAGTGCCCACATGAACCCGGACACGAATTTCGTCAGAAGGATGCGCTTCGGTGATTTTTCCTCAAACCGCATCGAACCAAAAAGATAGACAAGGAAAAGGATAAATGAGAGCGCGAAAAGACTCCAAATTCCATACGGATACCACCAAAAAGCTCGTAGGGGGCTTGGGTTCGTCAAGGAATAGAATTGAAACGATGAAAGTATGTCTGCCATATCCATATCAATCTATAAACTAATATTACTTTATGTGTCGAAATGGTTCTCTATAATTCCGCCACCGAGAACCCTGTCTTTTGCATAAAACACGGCACTTTGGCCAGGTGCGACTCCAAATGCTTTTTCTTTCAGTGTTACAGTATACCGCATTCCCTTTTGTTTCTTCACCCTACCTTTATAGAGGAATCCCAAATGACGGATTCTGACATCACACGAAAGCCCGCCATCGTTTGCTTTTTCCTCGATATTTTCTTCCATCCAATGCGGATCAGAGATCGGAAACGTGTCTGTCTCTGATTTCTCTCCTCTTCCAACAATAAGTCTATTTCGTTTCACATCCTTGGCAACCACATAGAGGGGGTATCCTACATATGTTGTGACGCGAAATCCCCTCCGTTGCCCGATGGTATAAAACGGAAGACCTTCATGGGTGCCAATCACTTTGTTTTCCAGCGTTACCACCTCTCCTGGAGTTACCGATATAC
>DATDVM010000036.1:0-6707 GCA_035290005.1 Patescibacteria group bacterium
AAGACACAAGCCGCTATTGCCGAAAAAACAAGTGGGACAAATAAAAGTGCGTGTAAAAATCCTAAGAGTGGGGCAAGCAAAGCGATGAAAAGAGGAAAAAGAGGAAAATGAGCCGTATAATAGAGAGGCGATAATGTCCCAGAGAAATGCTGGAGGATTAGTGTTGGATCATACCAGGTTTTTGCAACGGCGATGTAATTTGGCCCATCGTAATTACGAACAACAGTCGAGAGTCCACCATCAGGATAGGAAATTCCCCAAAAAGATGTCAGATGAAGAAAAAAAGGTGCCCAAATGAGAATGGTTGTACAGATAGCCGTAAGAAAAACGACAAGAAGCTCTTTTTGTGTGCGTGACATTACCGTTATCATATCATAGCGTGCCCTTTGTTTCTAGAAATACGGTATAATATGAGCATGAAACTTCCTTCCTTATCAGTATTTTTCCCTGCCTATAATGAAGAAAAAAATATCGAACAGACCGTATCGGGTGCACTTCCAGTCGTTTCCGCTCTCACGGACGACTTCGAAATCATTATCGTTAATGATGGAAGTACAGATTCCACAGAAGACGTTGCGAAGAAACTTGTGAAGAAAGATGCACACGTTCGGGTCGTTTCTCATTATCCGAACAGGGGATACGGAGGAGCACTCAAACGAGGGTTTGAGGAAAGTATGAAGGATTGGGTCTTTTTTAGTGATGCGGACGGCCAGTTTGATATCCATGAACTTCATTCCTTTCTTCCTTATATAAAAGAGTATGATCTTATAATAGGGTATAGGGTGAAACGGGTAGAAGGAACGGCACGGATTCTGAACGCAACATTGTATAAACTATTCATTTTTGTTCTTTTCGGTCTTTGGGTGCGGGATATAGATTGTGCCTTTAAGCTTATCCATAAGAGGGTACTGAACGAAATCGGTCCGTTATGGTCAAACGGCGCTTTTACCTCAGCCGAGCTTTTGATTAAAGCGAAAAAGAAGGGATTTAGAATCAAGGAAATAGGCGTTCATCATTACCCGAGACGGCATGGAAGGCCGACGGGTGCGAACCCCAAAGTGATTATCCGAATGTTTCTTGAAGTATTTCGACTCTATGGAAAACTTCGTACGTAGAATAAAAACATTTATCGTCACACATCCGTATGAATTTTTTGCGCTTTTTGCGATTCTTACCGTTGGAGCCTTTCTTCGGATGTACCGGTTACCCGAGTTCATGATGTTCCTGGGCGATCAGGGAAGAGATGTTCTTGTCGTAAAGAGGATGCTCGTAGACCATAAACTTACGCTCATCGGGCCGCAAACCAGTGTCGGTAACATGTACCTAGGCCCTCTCTACTATTATCTGATGGCTCTCCCGCTTCTTTTTTCCCGCTTTGATCCTGTAGGTGCAGTGTATATGGTCGCAGCGCTCCATGTCGCCACGATTTTTCTTTTGTACCTTCTCGGTCGTGAGTGGTTTAACGGGACATCAGGTCTCGTTGCCGCATCTCTTTTTGCTGTGTCACCGAAAATGATTGAGTTTGCCCAGTTTTCGTGGAATCCGAATCCGGTCCCGTTTTTTCTTGCCCTAGCGCTTCTTTCTTTTACCTATATCATTAAATACAAGAAAGATGCGTGGTGGTTGGTTGTCGGCATTGCATTTGCGAGCTTACTACAGATGCATTATCTGACTGTATTTTTCGGGCTAACGATTCTGATTCTCTGGGCGGGTGTTTTGAAAATCCGAAAGAATGAAAGTCAGACGCGTCCGCTCCTGAAATTTTCATTTCTCGGAGGAGCAATTTTTACGCTTCTTATGCTTCCCCTCCCTCTTTTTGATATTCGTCACGAGTTTTTAAACAGCCGGGCCCTTCTTTCCTTTTTGAAAGAAGGTAATGGTGTTTCGACATCTGTCTCCTCTATCTTTTCAGATATTCCCGGCCGTTTTACCCATCTTTTTACACGGTTTATCGGCTTTGACAATATTGCAATTGGGACACTTCTTGCAACGTTGGGTTTCTTTGCCTTTATTATCCTTCTCGGTGATAGGAGAAGGAGATGGAGTACATATCTTTTTTTTATATGGGTAGGAACGGGAATTTTAGGCGTAAGTGTATATAAAGGACCGCTCTTTGACCATTATCTTGGATTCTTATTCCTGGCCCCATTTATAGGCGTTTCCTGCCTTTTCTACGTTCTCCAAAAACAAAAAGCACTTTTACTTCCTCTTTCACTTTTTGTCCTCTTTCTTCTTTCGATGAATACTATGAAAAATCACCCCTTCGGTCCGGCACAAGACCAGCTCGGCCGGACAAAAAGAATTGCCGCCTCAGTCTTGGAAAGAACAGACGATCTTCCGTTTCATTTTGCGTTGATCGCAGAAAGGAACTATGATTCAGCATATCAGTATTTCTTTGAACTCTGGGGAAGAAAACCTTTAAGTGCCCATGACGGAATTGTGCCGCAGCTTTTTGTTGTTTGTGAAGACGAAGTGTGTCAGCCCATAGGCCATCCGAAATGGGAAATAGCGAGTTTTGGTTGGGCTCAAATAGAAGATCAATGGATCGTTGACGGAACCCGTGTTTTCAAACTGGTTCGTTTTCAAGAAGATGAGAATGCGGTTGATCCTGGTTTAGAAATAAAGGAGTGATGTATGAAAGAAAC
This sequence comes from Patescibacteria group bacterium, assembly GCA_035290005.1. Lineage (GTDB taxonomy): Bacteria > Patescibacteriota > Microgenomatia > DATDVM01 > DATDVM01 > DATDVM01. The sequence continues at coordinate 2,646 of DATDVM010000036.1, forward strand.
GTTCGATATTACAGTCGTTATTCCAACATATAATGAGGAAGAACGGGTTGCTCAAACCATTGATACTGTGTTTGCGTATTTCCGTTCAAGAAATCTGAAAGGGGAAATTGTAATTTCAGATGATAAAAGCATAGATACAACCGTAGGAATTGTGAAAGAGAAGATGAAGATAAACCCAGATATCCGGTTACTTGAAATGGAAAGAAACTATTTCAAAGGGTGGCCGGTACGGATGGGTGCGTTGGCTGCGCATGGATCGTACGTTTTGACAACCGACTGTGATCTTTCGACTCCCATTGAAGAGGCTGATAAGCTTTTGACGGAAATAAAAAAAGGCGCAGATCTGGTAATTGGTTCCCGAATTGACGAATCAGGTCATGACATGAGGGATAGCCAACCAATCTATAGAAGAATCTTGGGGAAGCTTTTTACTTCTATTCGTTCGGTTTTGACTCCTGACATTAAGGACTCGCAATGCGGATTCAAGTTATTCAAATTTGAGGTTGCACAAACTCTCTTTTCTAAACAACGGCTTGGAAACATCATTTTTGATGTTGAAATTCTCTACATCGCCCGTAAACTGAAATTTCGTATCATTCAAGTACCAGTAGTATGGAATTACGGGGGACAAACAAGGATGCGTGTGACATTTAAAAACGGAGTCGATACGCTATTAAGTTTAGCCAAGATTTGGTGGTGGCATCACAGCGAGTATAATGGTGTGAGAGTGAAGGGTTGAAAGGGGCCTATTGGAATGATGACAATCCTCCGAAAATTTCGTAACGAGCTTAAAGCTGGAATTTTTCTTGGGATCCTTTTCTTTTTGACACGGTTCACGAGTCTCGTTCTTCTTCCTGTCTTTGTAGATGAAGCAATTTATATCAGATGGGCTCAGATTGTCTACGACGATCCGAGTTGGAGATTCATTCCTCTCACTGACGGAAAACAGCCGTTATTTATGTGGCTTGCCTCAGCCTTAGTCCCGTTCATACAAGATCCACTTTTTATGGGGAGAATGGTTTCTGTCTTTTTCGGATTTCTTTCTCTTGTCGGAGTGTATGTTTTTAGTAGGTATATCTTTGGAAAGCGGGCGGCTTTTTTTGCTGCATTTTTATATGTTTTTCTTCCCTTTACACTCTTTTACGACAGGTTAGCTGTTGTTGATGGGATGTTACTTTCTCTCTGTGTCTGGACTCTTGTGTTTTCACTATTTTTAATGAGACGTCCAAGTCTTGGAATCTCTTTTCTTCTCGGGATCACACTCGGCGCATCCCTTTTAACGAAATCAACAGGATTCTTTTTTCTTTTCCTTCTCCCGAGCACGTTTCTCCTTCTCCCTTCGAAAGTAAAACTCAAAGATGTCGCATATCGTGCTTGTCTTATGTCCTTTTCTGTTGCGATCTCCCTTGTGTGCTATACGATTCTTCGTTTATCGCCGTTCTTTTATCTTATCGGCGCTAGGGCAAGAGATTATGTGTTTCTTCCGTCGGAGGTGCTCTCTCATCCACTTGATCCGTTCTTGGGAAGAATCCCGGAAATTGCAGTCTGGCTGGGAGAGTATATGACATGGCCTTTGTTTCTTGTCTCTCTTTTCGGGCTTGGCTTTTTGATTATACGGCATGTCAAAGTAGGATCGACTCTTCTGACGTGGTGGATTGTGCCACTTACTATCGAGGCAGTCATCGCGAAAGGGTTTACGCCCCGATATTTCCTCTTTACAATATTTCCTTTGGTGATTGCAGGAGGATATCTCTTTGCGGTCTCATCACGGTTTATTCATTCGGGAAGACGGGGATTTGCTATGATGCTTTTCTTTCTTCTTATGACTCCAGCGATACTCTTTGACTTTTGGCTTCTGACCTCTCCGGGGAGAGCTCCAATTCCTCAGAAGGAACGGGAGGGCTATGTAGAGGAATGGTCTGCAGGATATGGAATAAGAGAAATTGCAGCATACCTTATTGACCAGGCGAAAAATGGAGAATTTATTGTTGTCGGAACGGAAGGGACGTTTGGAACCTTACCTGAAGGACTTCAAATCTATGTAAGGCAGGAAAAAGACATCCTCGTTCTCGGCATGGGGCAGCCGGTACAAATACTAAAAGTCCCTGACCAGTTGATTCAAACTGCAGGAGAAGGAAAGAAATCCTATCTTGTTGTGAACGATACACGCTTCCAGGTCGCAGACTCGGCTCATCTTACACTCATAGGTTCCTATCCAAAACCCACTCATTCGGGTCGTGTGAATGAACACCTGCTGTTTTTTGAAGTGAGGCCATAATGAAAACAAGTACGAGAAAGCTACTTCTTGAAGTTGCACTAGTTCTCCTTCTGGGAATTCCTGCTGTATGGGCGCTTGTCCCTCCAGGGTTCTTTTTTACCCATGACGTGATTCATGTCGCACGAATTTTTGCCATGGATAAAATTCTTCTGACGGATCTTCAGATGCCGCCAAGATGGGTCGATGTTTTCCGCTACGGAGAACCAACGTTTTCATTCTATGCTCCCTTACCTTATATATTCGGAGCCTTCATTCATAGGATCGGACTGACATTTTTGGATACAACAAAACTTCTTTTTGGACTCGGAATCCTCCTCTCAGGAGTTTCCATGTATTTTTTCGCAAAAGATTTTTTCGGGAAAAAGGGAGGGTACATTGCGGCAGTTTTATATATGTATGCACCCTATCATGCTGTTGATGTGTATGTACGCGGAGCGTTGTCCGAAAGTTGGGCGTTAGTCTTTTTTCCCCTGATATTTTGGACGTCATACAATTGTTTTACAAAAAAATCATATCTGTGGTTTCTGGGGACAGTGTTTTCTCTCACCGGTCTTTTCCTCACACATAACATTATGACGCTTCTTTTCACTCCGTTTCTTCACTCTTTTTGGTTTTTCCTCTTTTTCCAATCGAGAGCGAAGTTCACTCTTATAAAGAAAGCAGTAGGATCTTTCGTCCTCTCTTTCCTCGTTTCGTCTTTTTTTCTTCTTCCAGCGTTTATCGAAAAGTCGTTTGTCCAGAATGCCTTACTCACAGGGCAGTACTTCGACTTTCGGGGGCATTTCGTGGCTATCGGTCAGTTCTTTCGATCTACCTGGGGATACGGTGGGTCGGTGTGGGGTCCTGAAGACGGGTTTTCCCTACAGCTTGGAATAGTACATATCGTTTTGGGAGGGCTCTCCGTTCTGGTTGCCCTTCTGTCTTTCAGAAAACAGAAAAAACTTTTTTTCCTTCTTTCGGTATTCGCCGCGTTTTTCATTGTCAGCCTTTTTATGCAGCATAACAAATCAACACCGATTTGGTTACAGATAGAGCTTCTTTCTTTTGTTCAATTCCCATGGCGTTTCCTCGGGCTCTCGATTTTCTTTCTTTCATTCCTTGCAGGTTCTATCGTTCATATACCGCTTCCCCGGAAAGTGTGGCTGGGAGTATTTTTTCTTATTCTTACGGCTACGATTTTTATAAACACCCGGTATTTCCATCCGGAAAGAAGAGAAGCTGTCTCAGATGCGGATTATGTATCATCACGCGTTTTGTCCCAAGAGAAAAATCTCCCGAAAGACTACCTCCCTATATGGGTAGAACAGATTCCGGGAGAGCGAATAGAAGAACCGTTTTCAAGAGATGGAACAAAGATCACTTCCACCCTGGACGAATCCACATCGACGCGGTACGTGTATACGGTCGAGGCCACAGGTAGCGCGGATGTCGTTTTCCCTGTGACCTATTTTCCAGGCTGGGAGGCGTCAATAGATACGAAAACTGTTCCTCTGAAACCATCGGAGGGATATGGCCTCATCGAGCTGACGCTACCGGAAGGAATATCGAGAGTGGATCTTGCATTAACGGAAACTCCTGTCCGCATGGTGGGGGATATCGGTTCGATCATAGGACTGACACTCTGTGCCTTGTTAAGGAAAAAGTATGAAAAATATTTTGCATCGTAGCGTTTTTTGGTTTCTCGTTGTCCTTGTTTTCTCTTTTATCGCGGTAATTCCTCTCGCGCAGTCAGGTTTCTATCCTCATCATGACGATATTCATATTATCCGTTTGTATGAAATGCA
>DATDVM010000037.1:0-4271 GCA_035290005.1 Patescibacteria group bacterium
GGAGAACCCTGTTCCGGACTCTCCTAAAAGTACCGTTGAAAAAGAAGCGGACGTGCTCGGATAATACGCCCATACTCCCAAAGAATTCGAAATTGCAAGTTCTGTTGTTGCTGTCTCAAAAGAACCGGAGGCAATGAGCGATGCATCTTCTGCGAGACGAATAAGTTTTCCCACTTGTTGTGCTTTTTCAATCGGCGTGATCTGCGTCGTTTTTTCTGAATAGGCATTCACCTTTTCATACTCGTTGGGAATCGGCAAAGAATGAAAATGTGGATCTTCTTTTTGTAATTCGGCTATTTGAATAGCCTTGTCAACAACGCGTTTCAGTGAGATCTTATCTATTTTGTTTGATGAAGCGACGCCTATTTTCTTCCCGACAACGACTCTCACTGATACATGAATATGGTCCTCTGTCACGTGCTGATGGATTGCTGAATTTGCGAATCGGGTCAAACCCCTCTCACCACTCGAGAGGACGACCTCTGTTTGAGTAGCCGATGAATACGCAAGAATATCCTGTGCAACCTGCCTTAACCTTTTTTCTCCTACCATTTGCCCACTCCTATCTGAACACCCCGAAACCTGGCTGGGCTCGTACCATGACCAACGTGCGATGTTTGAACCGGTTCTCCTTTACCGCAGTTGGGAACTCCGAATATGACCCAGTGATTCTTATCACAGACCGCATCACAGGAATTCCAAAAGACAGGAGTCATGCCTGTATAGGTTGGATTCTTCAAAACTCGGGTTATCTTACCGTTTTTAATTTCCCAGGCGATCTCGCATCCGAATTGAAAGTTCAATCGTCTGTCATCGATACTCCAACTTTTATTTGAACTCATAAAGATTCCGTAATCCGTATCTGCGATTAGCTTTTCAAGCGTCCAATCACCGGGTTCAAGGTTAATATTTGTCATGCGGATAAGCGGCAATTTGTCCCACCCGTCTGCGCGTACGGTCCCGTTACTCTTTTTGCCGAGTGTATGGGCCGTCTCACGGGATGTCAGAAAATTCTGTAACACACCGTTTTTAACGATGTATACACGCTGGGCCGGCACACCTTCATCGTCATATCCGAATGTACCCAAGCCCCGTTTTGCCGTTGCGTCAGCGGTAATCGTCACTTTGTCCGAACCATACTGGAATTTTCCCAGCATGTCAGGAGAAAGAAAGCTTGTGCCTGCAAAACTTGCTTCCATACCGAGCACCCGGTCAAATTCAACCGCATGGCCGCACGATTCATGTACCTGGAGCGCGAGCTGGTTATTATCGAGGATTAAATCAAACGTTCCTGAAGGACACTGATCAGCCGTAAGAAGCTGACATGCTTCTTCTCCAATCTTTTTTGCATTTTCTTTCAGGTTCAACTCAGAGATAAGCTCAAAGCCGCCAGTAATGTTTTGCCCCCCGTGAGAATTAGGGTAGGTTCTGTTCTGGGCGTCGTCGACTGAAATAGCCGTTACCTCTAATCCGCATCCTGTTTCAATAAGTTCCTGAGTAATAAACGCCCCCTCTGTTGATGCGAACGTCTTTTTTTCTTTAAGTGCCCGAAAGTTCGTTTGTGAAATTTTGACCAAGGGAGACACGCGCATTGCTTCTTCTGCTGCAAGGAGCATCTCAATCTTTCGTGATAACGGGACAGAAAACGGGTCTTCTTTCATAGGTGTTTTATACGTCGCTTGTAAGACTTTTTCTTTCGATAACACAACTTTCTCTTTTTGCGCTATGGAAGAAGCTTCTGCAATCTCGAGTGCTTTCTTTGCGGTTTTTTGGATTGCGGATTTTGTCATATCATGGCTAGCTGCAAAGCCCCAGGAGCCGTTTTTAATCACGCGAATCCCGAGCCCAAGGGTTTCTGAAGACACAAGTGCCTCAACGATCCCGTCTTTCGTTGCTATGTCTTCTGTATTAGCCTCTACAATACGGACATCACCGTACTCGGCACCACCAATGTCCATTGCATTTAATGCAGTATGAATAAGATCCTTCATATGTCCCCTTTGGAGAGAGAAAAGAATCTACGTTTAGGTACTTGGCAGTATATCATCCGAGGTTTTATTCTGTAAAGCTCCACAGCTTCTCTTTTTGGTGTACCTACGGTATAATGAACTCGTTGCCGAGGTGGCGGAACTGGCAGACGCGTAGGTCTCAAAAACCTATGGGACTAACATCCCGTGAGGGTTCGATCCCCTCCTTCGGCACTCAACGATATGCTCCATTCCACTTCCACGGAGCCATTTTTTTATAAACGCTTGCTTGATATGACCTCTTATGCTTAAATGGCTCTAGATATGGTACGAACAATTCACCTTCACGATGCAGAGAAGAATCTTGTTACAACACTGACGATCGAAGAACATCTTGCATCGGACAACCTTCTTGATGAAGAGAATCCCGAAAATGAGATTCTCACTATCCTCTCACAAGTCCATGATGAAAATCCGCCGCTTCGTGCGCCAATCTTAAATATCGAACGCAATCATCCTGCCGCCCAAGCACTAATTCTTCTCGTCGAAACCATCAACAAAAACGGCTTCCTGACGTTTGTCCTTAATCCGGAACAAAGCGAACATGACGAGATCGAAATTGAAGTAGAAACTCACGAGGGACGGCTTATGGCAAAAATTTCACAGGACGAATCGTATAACATCCATATTGATGTCTTAAGTTCTGACATGAAGGAAACACTTGAATACGCACTCAAAAAAGCGGTAGTCTTTGTCTCAACACAGGTAATGACGAATACCCTTCCCCGAACCACACGTCTCAGAGAATTTCCACAAGAAGAGTATGCCCCTCTTCCTCAGGACCAAACAAAAGAGGCTTTTTACGCCTTCTTCCGGGAGAAACCAGCGAAACGAAAAGAAAATTAAGAGAAGCGGGAGATATACAAACGAAGTCTACTCTTCTTTCTTCGCACGTTTTGCTTCTACTTCGAAGAATCGAATACGGTCTCCCTTAAAGAGAAGGTCAATCGTCCCTAGCGGCCCGTTCCTGTGTTTTGCGATCAGAAGTTTTGCGATCTCGGGACTGTTCTCCGGATCTTCCCGGTAAATAAACATCACGACGTCCGAGTCTTGCTCAATTGCCCCAGATTCTCTCAGGTCTGCAAGTTCAGGACGTTTCGATCCTCTCTGTTCGACGGCACGTGATAGCTGAGAAACCGCAAGAATAGGAATTTTTAATTCTCGTGCGAGGTTTTTCAAACTCTGAGAGATCTCAGAGACTTCTTGTACCCTGTTTTCGAGGTTGCGCCCGTGAATAAGCTGCAGATAATCAACTACAAGAAGGCTCAATCCGTGTTGCGCCTGCAGCCGACGTGCTTTTGTTCTCATTTCCAGAATGTTGATGCCTGGTGTATCGTCAATAAAAAGCGGTGATTCAGCAAGCTCACCCATCGCCTCGGAGAGTTTCTCAAAATCCTCTTCCTCAAGACGGCCTGTCTTGAGTCTCCACGCATCAACGTTTGCCTGTGCAACAAGGAGACGGTCCACAAGTTCTTCTTTACTCATCTCAAGCGAGAAAATCCCGACAGGGAGTTTCTCCTTCACAGACACATATTGTGCTATACCGAGTGCAAAAGCAGTCTTTCCCTGACCCGGACGCGCAGCTAAAATAAGAAGGTTTGAATCCTGCATACCTGCGAGCTTACTATCCAGATCCTTAAACCCTGTTGTCACTCCTCGAAGTTTTGAACCTTTTTTCATAAGTTCATCAAGCCGATCAAAACTCTCGGTAAGGGTTTCTTTAATCGGAATAAACTGTTGACGTTGGTTGGTTTGTGAAATGCCGAACAGTTCTCGCTCAGATTGGTCGAGGACATCCTTGACTTCTGACCCTTCGTCAAAAGAAAATTCTGTAATCTTTGCAGAAACATCAATAAGTCTCCGACGAATAAAGTGGTCGTGGACAATTTTTCCGTACTGTTCGATATGTGCAGCTGTTGGAACCGCATTCACGAGTTCCGTCAGATAGGACGATCCGCCGATTTGTTTATACCGTTTGTTCCGTTTTAACTCTTCGGTGACAGTCACCAGGTCTATCGGTTCGCGCCGTTCATACAGCCCCAGCATCGCATCATAAATATCGCCGTGTATCTCGCGGTAAAAATGGGACGGTCGTAAAAACTCGGCTACAGTTACGATCGCGTCTTTGTTAATCAAAAGCGCACCGAGTACACTTTTTTCTGCCTCTTCAGAGTGAGGAGGAACCCGATCAGCCATTACTTCGTCTCCACTAATACTACTTCTGCTTCTCCGGGAAGTTTATCT
>DATDVM010000038.1:0-2553 GCA_035290005.1 Patescibacteria group bacterium
AGATATGAGGGAACTCGGGTCCCACGGAAAAGATGATCATCGGGAAGTCGGGAAAAAAGCTGCAGAAATTTGCGATGAAGTAGTATTTGTCGGTCCTTTGATGATGGAATATGCTCTTCCTGTCGCTGAAGAAAAGAAGGTACCGTGTGCCTCGTTTCGATCAGCATTGGAGGCGGCAACATACCTTAAAGAGCGTCTTTCTGGTGGAGAAACTATCCTTGTTAAGGGATCACAAAATACGGTTTTCTTAGAAGCTGCTGTCAAGGAACTTATGTTGCATCCTGAAAAAGCAGGTGAGCTTTTATGTCGGCAGACGCCGTTTTGGGAAAGACAAAGAAGGAGATACACTTGACAAAACATCTTGTGTCGTATATAAAAACGATGTTACCTGTTTCGTTGACAAGGAAGGGCATTCTTCGAGGAATAGGCAACAAAAAAAGAAGCTTCGGTTTACCGAGGAAACAGGGTGGAACCGCGGAGGAAACGATCCTTCGTCCCAATTCTATGTAGGGCGAGGGATTTTTTTGTAAGCAAAAAAGAAAGGAGCCGATGATGGCTGCCACATCGATTGACCAGATTGTTGCTCTTTCCAAACGGAGAGGGTTCTTCTTTCCGTCTTCCGAACTGTACGGAGGTTTAGCGAATGCGTGGGATTTCGGGCATTACGGAACCCTGTTAAAAAATAATGTCAGGGATTTCTGGTGGAAGAAGTTTGTCCTTGAACGACAGGATATGGTCGGGCTTGATGCTTCTATTTTTCTCAACAGTAAAGTCTGGGAGGCTTCAGGTCATGTCGCCGGTTTTTCCGACGCTCTTGTCGACTGTAAAGTCTGTAAAACGAGAACACGGGCAGACCACCTTATCGAAGAAAAGTTGCCGAATATGAAGGTCGAAGGGCTTCCCATTGAAGAGCTGACAAAAATTATTCGTGAACACAAACTTTCTTGTCCGACCTGCGGATCAAAGGATCTGACTGACGTCCGTAAGTTTAACCTTCTTTTTGAGACACATTTGGGTATTGTTGAAGGAGAAAAGTCTAAAGTATATCTTCGGGGTGAAATTGCACAGGGGATATTTGTAAACTTTAAAAACGTTTTGGATACGATGCGTGTCAGAATGCCTTTCGGTATCGCCCAGCAAGGGAAAGCGTTTCGAAACGAGATTACGATGGGACAGGCGGTGCATCGGACGATAGAGTTCGATCTCATGGAATTTGAGTATTTTATCCATTCGTCACAATGGGAAAAAGTATTTGAGATGTGGCGCGCTACTATGTGGGAATGGGCTATGGAATTAGGCTTAGAAGAAAAGCATTTGCGGTGGCGTGAGCACGAGGCATTTGAACGGTCCCATTATTCAACAAAAACTATGGATGTGGAATATAAATTCCCGTCGGGGTGGAAGGAAATGTGGGGAATAGCGTATAGAACGGACTTCGATCTTACAAACCACATGAAGTTTTCCGGAAAAGACTTGAGCTACACTGATCCTCAGACAAAAGAACACTACATTCCGCATGTTGTCGAGCCAACGTTCGGGTTGTCAAGACTTATAGGGATACTTCTTTTTGACGCGTACCATGAAGAAGAAGTTGAAGGCAAGAAACGGGTGGTCTTGCGTTTGTCACCAAGGATTGCCCCGGTGAAAGTTGCGGTGTTCCCGCTTCAAAAAGATGAGAAGATACGAACAGTGGCAAGAAGTGTTTTTGATTCTCTTCGTTCTTTCTTTGTCTCAGAGTTTGATGATTCCGGAAATATCGGAAAAATGTATAGAAGACAGGACGAAATCGGTACGCCATTTTGTGTCACGATAGACTACGATACGTTACAGGATAAGAAGGTAACGGTACGCGACCGTGACACCATGAAACAGGAAAGAGTCGAAATCGACCGTCTTGTTGAATATTTTCAGGGGAAGTTGTACAAAAAGAATTAGACCATATCTTATCTACGGGGGATCCACACGTATGAAAAAGAATAAACTTGTCTTCTTGGTGGTTTTTTTACTGGTTGCTATTGGGCTTGTTTTCATAGCAAAGGGAAGTACGAAAAACGAACCTCAAACTCCCCAGGAGAAAAAGAAATCAGATATTCCACTTGAAAAAAGACCGTATGTATCGCTGACACCATCCGTTGACGGGCATACGCTTTCATTAGGAGTTCTTTTTCCGGAAGGAGCTTCATCTCTTGACTACAAACTGATCTATCTTGCGGATGGGCTCCAACAGGGTGTTTCTGGAACAAGTATCACTCCGAGTGAAGGAGAACGGTTCGTCTCGCAGGATTTACTCCTGGGAACGTGTTCAAAAGGTGTCTGCAAATATGATAAGAACGTTGAAGAAGGGGAGTTGTCGATCGAAATGGAATATGAAAAAGAATATGGTGAGTTTACCGCTCACTTCCGATATTATCAACCGAAAGTTGAATCCCTTTCATCAACTGACGGAAACTTAATTTTTAAACCACAGACCCCACTTGCGGGGTATTCTATTGTTATGGAGACCGTTGGACTTCCGGAGAAGGTACAAGGAAAGCCACTTTCAAATCCACTAGG
>DATDVM010000039.1:0-2941 GCA_035290005.1 Patescibacteria group bacterium
ATCAACAATGATTTTCTGAAATTCATGGTAAATTTTCTTTCGCTCATTTTGATCGAGCGTTTTTCTGCCGTCTTCGAGAAGTTTATCTGTTTTGGGATTATTATAGCCTGTAATGTTCGTCGCTTGAGTAGAATGCCATAACGGATATTGGTCGGGATCTGCAGGAAGAATTTGACCGATAAGAAGTGCCTGAAACGACTGTGGAGCGAGTGGCTCAACTTTGATATTAGTTTTTACATCTAACTCTTCCCAGGATGTGGCAATACGTTGAGCAAGAGGCTCATAGAGAGGTATTGTTGAGAGGGTGATCTCGATTGGGTTACCGTTATTTTCAAGTTTCGCAAGGAGACTTTTGGCTTTCTCAATATCATGTGTATAGTTCTTTACAGTATCCGTATATGCCCAGGAAAGTGGATTGAATGGGCCTTTACTGACGATTTCCTCATTAGAAAGGTCAGGAAGCGCATAATTTAAAGCTTGTCTGAGAGATTTCTCCGAGAGGAGGTCGTCTTTTGTGTTGTAAAAGATAACGACTTCCTTGTTGTAATTCGGTTGTGTTTCAACAGTAAGGTTGCTCCATGACGAAAAAGCTGAAGGAGTGGATATATTGGGAAGCATATCAATTTCACCAAGTTTTAAGGCAAGTTGGGCGGCAGATTCGGTTGGATAAAACTTATATAGTTTAGAGTCCGATCCCCCTTAATTTTGTACCAGGAGCAATTGGGAAAGGAATTGACCGTCAAACTCAACACGTCTTACTTTATACGGTCCGACTCCCACGAGGTTTGTCTTGAAAATTGGCTGATGAAGAATCGTGGGAAAAGGAGCGTATGGGTCTTTTAGTCGAAAAGTTATTGTATAGAGTGTAGGTAAATCAATTTCGACATCCTTTAGTTTGTAGGTTACGTTTTTGGCATTAAACACTTTTGAATCGTGCCACTCTATTCCTTCTTTCAAATGGAAGGTGAAAAGCTTTCCCGATTCGCTTGCCACCCAGTCGGACGCAAGTGAGGAAGTTGCCTCCCCTGATTCCGAGAGCTGAGTAAGACCAAGACTAATAAGAGTTTGAATTTCAAAGGGGAAATTACTGGTTGTATAGGTCCCTACAATACCGATGCGTTCGGTTGTTGAACGGATTGATTCGATATATTTTATGGTTCCCTGAAAAATGATGACGATAAAGATGAAGAGCAAAAACATCCCGACCGTTAGAAATCGGAAATATCTATGGAATACTTCTTTTAGTACCCAAAAGGAGAAACGAGCTTTACGAACGACTGGTTTCATAATGTTAGCGAGAGAGAATCACACCGATAATAGATGTGATGATAAACAGGGTGGCGAAAACGACACTTGCGGTAAACACGATTTTTTCTAACCCACGTTTGCTGCGGTAAAATTCTCCGCCGCCTCCCCAGGCAGAACCAAGCCCTGTTCCCTTTGCTTGTAACAAAATACTCCCGATAAGTAGGAGTGAAAAAAGAATTTGAAAAATGGCTAAAATATTTTCCATATTCGGCGGCTCATTGTAGCATGGTGTGGATAACTTTGGCAAGCTTCACAGGATCATGAAAGAGTGGATAGGGTTCATTTACAACATCTTTAAGAAGAAAGGTTATAACACTCCTTCTGGGTATGGTCGTTGGTACATAGGTGTATTTGAGATTGGAAGGAATAGGGGATTTTTGATTCGTGTTGACAACGACATGAGTGAACGGCTGAAAACCGATGTGTTTTTCTATCGCCTTAAGATAGTCGAGGACAGTAAAATTCGGTGTTTCGAACGGTTTATTTGCTATATTAATAACCAGCACTTTTCTCACCGTACTTTTTTTAACCTCATTCCGAATTTCTTTGATAAGGAAATTGGGCATGATGCTTGTGAACAAATCTCCGGGGCCAGCGGTCAAACACGATGCTTTCCGTATTGCAAGAATTGCCTGATGCGACCCCTTAGCATCTTCAGGAAGTAGAGATAATTTTTCGATCGTACGTGTTCCGTCGTATCGGCCAAGATCGATGTTTTCCTCTCCCTCTACGATGACTCCATCGGCTGTAAGTGCGGATATCCGAACGTTTTCCAACGTAGAGGGTATAACCTGGCCGCGAACCTTAAAGATACGGGAAAGAAGGTCGATACCCGCATTTAGGTTTCCGGTGATATCCTTTGCCGCAACAAGTAGAAGATTCCCAAGATTTTGACCTTCAATGGAACTATCGTCATTATTGTATCTGTTTCCTTTAAAGCGATACGAAAGAAGCTCCGTCATATCTTTTGGAGCTTGGGATAGAGTAGTCATACAGTGGCGGAGATCCCCTACCGCAGGAGAACCCAGACTTCGGCGCAATCTTCCGGTCGATCCCCCTTCATCGCACATCGTGACGATAGCAGTCGGTGAAAGGTGAAGTTTCTTCAGTCCAAGAAGAAGCGTTGAAAGACCCGTTCCTCCACCAAAACAGACAAGGTGATGCCGAAGGTCCTTTTTCATTTTATAAGCCACTGAAAGAATGACGTGATAACGCTGATGATAAAAGATGCAATGATCGCAGTGAGCAGAATTGATACCTCAAAGGCCGGTATAACAAATCCTTGATACGTGTACCCTGGATAGAACCATGATGAGAGAGTAAGAGCCGGAAAAATTTTGGTCAGAAGGTAGAGCATGATGACGTTGATAACCCAGGAAAAAATGCCAAGTGTCAAAAGGTTAATCGGCAAGAGAAGGAGGGAAATAACAGGCTTCAAAAGAAGGTTCATAAGTCCAAAAAGAAGTGCTGCGAGAAGAAGTGATGTAAGTCCGCCGTGAAGCTGCATCCCTTCAACAAGCTGCGTCGCGATCCAGATGGCAGCCATATTGATAAGGACTGAGCGAACAAGTGTTTTCATACTAGTCTGTAGGGTAACAAATCACAATTTGTCTGTCAAACGTTTAAGTCTGAG
>DATDVM010000040.1:0-2983 GCA_035290005.1 Patescibacteria group bacterium
AAAGATCCAAATCTTCAAAATACATAAAATACCGCTCATCAAAATGCCCGACAACGTCAAAAATTTTTTTAGGGAACAAAAGACAGGCGGCAATTGCACTTTCAACTTTTACAGGCTCTTTCTCCTTAGGAACATAGGGAAGATACGAATCTTTTCTCCCTAAGATGAATTCCTTTTTTGCTCCTATTACTGTCGGTAAATTTTGACATGATTCCTGGGTAGAACCATCAGGAAGGAGAAGTTTTGAAGCAACGACAACACTGTCTTTTTCCTCTTTACAAAATGTTATCATCTTCTGTATCGAGTCGTCCTTTAATCTTGTGTCAGAATTTAAAAGAAGAAGGTATTCCCCCTGCGCGTGTTCCAGTCCCCTATTATTGGCCTTTGCGAATCCGAGATTTTCCCCTGTCTCGATAAGTTTTACATCCGGGAAAAGAGATTTCACCATCTCCGGGGATCCATCAGCTGATCCGTTATCGACGACGATCGCTTCAAACGATGTATCTTGGAGGTACTGGAACACCGAAGTAAGACACTCTTGAAGAAGCTTTTTCGTATTGTAGGATACGATGATAAGTGATACTTCGATCATGGGAATTGCGCAAAGATTTCTTTATCCGACCTTTTCGACTCTGCCCTTTCAACTTTCCGTTTGCGAAGTATCCTGGGAAGATTTGTCATCATGGTAAACACACGACTGACGTATGTGGGGTGACAGGCGATTCTTTTTCCTAACTCCTTAACGTGTTGAATAAAAAGATCTTGATCGGTGATATTTTTCCAGATAAAAATGAGTTCGTTCCTTTGAGAGATTGATTCGACATATGACTTTGAAAAATGTTTTCCTATGGTGGATTCGTGTTTATGCTCAACTAAAGCGTCAGGCTCCCATAACACTTTCCAACCCCGCTTCCAAGCTCGGTATGAAAGGTCAATATCCTCCCAGTAAAACGGCGCATACAGTTCGTCGAATCCTCTTAATATATCCCATTTCTCTTTTGAGATGGCTGAACTTCCTCCGTTTGCCCAGAATGAAATATGGGTCGAGGACATGACGTCTCCCGGACCATGACTCACAAATCCGTTAAACGACGCTTTTGCCCAGCTGTGCGTCTTTTCTTTCAAGCTCACCGCAAAAACCGACGTGTCGGCGAAATGCGGCGTCACATGCTCCAATATGTCTTCCTCAGGTACAACATCAGTGTTTAAAAGGATGATAATGTCGCCTTTTGCCTGTTGTACCCCGTCATTACAGCTTTTCCCGAATCCCTGGTTTTTCTCATGCACCACAACCTTTACCTGCGGATAATGTTCCCTCAAGTATCCGACGCTTCCGTCTGTCGACCCGTCATCCACGACAATGATTTCGTCCGGATGTGTCGCCACAACGAACGGAAGATTTTTCGTTAAGAGAGCTCTGCCATTCCAATTCGGTAGAATAATACTTGTTTTCATCGCATTCTCTTTGCGTACACAGCCATTCCGCCAGTTCCTATCACAAGGGCAAGATACATCAAGGAAAAAACGTGGTCGAGGAGAAGTATATGCAAAAAGTCTCTGAAGAGTCCAATGAGCGTTCCTAAAACGCCTGCCCGGTAAAAAAGGGTGAACTCCAAATCTCCTTCTGTCGGCAGAGTACCTACGGTTAATGACCCTCGGTCATATTGGTTGTCCATCGAGGTTAAAATTTCTATCGCATCCTCCCGAGGCGTTGTGGGGGCTTCCATTCGTATTTGAAACTGTTTATTTCGGGAATCTGGTACTGCAGGAAATGTCACGCTGAAAGCTCCATTATCAGGCACATTCCATGTGGGAAATTCGAATGAAACATGTTTCTTCCCGTCTTCGAGGAGAGAAAACCTGATAAATTCTTCATTCGGGTTCTTTTTTTCCTTATAAAATCCTGTTTTTGTATATAAATGAATCTTTCCGAGGTTATCGTGAAGGGGAGTGATTGTTTGAATTATCGGTCTTTCATCAAATAGAAGTATTCCCAAATTTCCACTCCTTTGAGCCTCACCCGGTCTATCAAACGTCCCGAGTTTTCTGTCGAGAAGGAAAAGAAAAGAAAGAAATATAAGACTACCCAAAACGAAGATTTTTTTCATGAATGACTCGCCAACCTAATATTGTTGCTACTGCCAAAAACGCACTCCGGAACACAGAAACCACGACCTGAGACGGATAGATCCTGTCCATAAGCTCCGCTACTCCCGGAACTCCGTTTAAAAGCGGGGTTATTGGGGCAAAAAGGCCCCAGGTCAAAGAAGACTCAAAGAAAAACGCCAGAATGAAAAAGAGAACAGAAAGCGTATACACGAACGGCATATGCATCTTTTTCGTCAGGAGCCACACTAAAAATGGTACGATCCATAAAAACCACTGCGAATGGAAATGTGATAAGGACAAAAATGCAAGAAGGACACAGAAAATTGCAGTTGGAAGAAACTCAGCACGTTTCCTCTCTTCAAAGAAACGAATCAAAATAAACGTGTAGATAACGACAAAAACAAGGAGAGTTTCCTGTCCGTAAAGCGGGATGGAAGCTTCAAACATTCGCTGTGATTGAGTCGAGGTGAGAACAAACGTTCGGAAATACGGGGATGATAGAAAAGGAAGAAAAAGAAGGATAGGCAGCCCGAGACTTCCGACAAGAAACCGAAGTCTTTCCCTCCATGAGGAAAAGCTGAAAAGAAAAAACGGAAGAAAAAAGAACGGGAACAGTTTTAAAGACCCGCCTATTCCGAGAAATAGTCCCGCCAAACCCGATTTTCTTTTGAGAACGAAAAATATTGAACTTAAAAGGAAGAATGTCGGCACAACGTCAAATTGCCCGATCATAAAGGTAACATATAAGCTAACCGGGTTAAGCATCCAAAGTTTCCACGCGCGAAGTCTTTCCCTCTGCTGAGTGAACAGGGAAATAAGTAACAGTCCAAGCATAAGGTCAAAGAAAAGAAACGGAAGTTTCATCAAAAAAAGA
>DATDVM010000041.1:0-7786 GCA_035290005.1 Patescibacteria group bacterium
CAGAAGATAAACCGCGTCATCTTTTGGGTGTCGGAGATATTGATGATGTCTTCGACGCAATTGAAAGGGGAATAGATCTCTTCGATTGTGTTTCACCGACAAGACTTGGCAGAATGGGACACGTTTTTGTAAGGGATCCGAAAAAAAGATTTCGGACAGATATTACGAATTCCCTTTATAGCAAAGAAAAAGGACCAATCATGAAAGGTTGTGATTGTTATACGTGTCTTCACTATTCTGCAGGATACGTACACCACTTGTTTCGTGCGCACGAACTCCTCGCGTATAGACTCGCAAGTATCCATAACCTTCGTTTCCTCGTTCGTCTGGTTGACAAGATACGGGAAGCGATTACGCAAAAATCATTTCAGCACCTGAAGAAAGAATGGCTAAATACGTAGTCTCATCTTTTACGTAAGGTGTTTCTTTACATAACTCTAACAAACTTTTCATTGAATTTCCGCATAAGATATGGTATATAGTACAAAGAATAAGGATGTGCCGGCGCGTCTTACGACAAACATAGAACGGATTATAAATATGGCCTGCGTAAAGCTCACCTATGAACAAAAAAGGATATTTCGCGCTGAATATACAACAGGTTCTCTTCGGAGCATTCGGGTTACTGTTCCTTGCTTCCTTTTTGGTTCGGACGATCAATCTTTCCTATAACATTCCATTTTATGATGAAGCCGTCTATGTCGTGATAGGGAGACTCGGCCTTTATCAACATGATTGGTGGTCCTATAACGCAGCTTCTTGGGTGGCAGGTTCTTCCTTTCTGTATCCTTCACTCGCAGCTCTTTCTTATAACGTCGGCGGAATTGTCGGATCACGTTTCATTAACGTCCTTCTTGGCGTTTTGACGGTTGAAGTGGTTGTCTTTTTGGCGTCTCTTCTCTCAGGGTTTCGGGACGCGAGAAAGTTCGTAGGGGGACTGATCGCTGGAAGTATCGTCGGAGGATCAACAATTGCTCTCTATATTAACAGGCTTGCGACGTACGACACGCCGAGTTTTTATCTTTTTTTTCTTGGTCTTGCCTTTCTGTTCTGGGCTGAAAAGAAATATGTCAAGAACGGGAAATGGTATTTCCTTGCTTTTGTTGCGCTCTATATCGCGTTTCTTATCAAGATGATTACAATCGCATATATTCCGCTCCTTTTTATCATTTCGTATTTCAGGTCGAGAAAGACAAAGGAACTCTACTTTTACTGGAAACGCTATTTTGCATTGCCGATGGTCATCGGAGTGTTGTTGTATGGTGTCTTCGGACTCGCGCCAACTCTTACGTATATGCAGTCCCAGCTCGTCAGAGAGAGGATCGGGTTTCTCGAAATAGTACGGCTTTTCTGGGAGAAGACGTCCTACGTCTGGCTCTTCTATATTATCGGAACCTATGGAATGCTCCTTTTTAAGCAATGGAAGTTATGGATGATGCTTACTATATCAGCTCTTTGGATTTTAGCTGTCCATCTTGCGACATTCCGGCTTGCAACACTAGACAAGCATGCGTTTCTTACTATTGTTTTTTTGTCAATCGTTGCGGGAATCGGAATAGGGAATCTGATTCTTTCGACAACAAAGAAAACCATATTCGCGGTGAATGTTTTTCTTTGGGGGATTGTGTTTGCGGGGTACTGGTTTCTGTCGTATCAGGATGCGAAAAATTACAACACCTACTGGGCGAATTCGGGGGAAGTCCTTTCGTATCTTTCCTCCGAAGTGAAACTGGGAGATACGATCCTGGCGGAAGTTGGTCCTGCTGCGATTCTTTCGGTGTATGAGAAGAATCATCCAGTCTATACGACAACGTTCGATTGGTTCGAATACGGAAAGCTGCAAGGACCGGAGGCGTATGCTCAAGCTGTTCAGGACGGATATTTTTCATATATTGAACTGGAAGAAGGTCCTGACAGATCTTCGGAAAAAGTAGAATTACATAACCTTATTCAAGAAAATTTGGCGGATAATTACAACATTGTGTATGACAACAATGGGTTTCTTGTGTACAAAAGGGTGTATTAAATGGAAAAGAAACACATTTTAGAGGGAACACAATTTTTCGTTCGATTTCCCATGCTAGCTTGGCTTATCGTTCCGTTTTTAGGAGTATTTCTTGCTGTTAATTATTTGATCGGAGTAACAAGTCAGCCTCAATGGGTGAACCAGTCTTCTTTCCTCGTTTCCTCAAATGAGGAAGAACAGGTTGCCCGTTCGTTTCAGTGGGAAGGTGAAGGTTTAGTAACGTTTTGGTTTGATGATGCCTGGGAGAGCCAATACTCGGTCGGACTTCCGATCCTGGAAAGCAAGAACTTTCCGGCAGCTCTAGCGGTTCCGACACATCTTGTCGGAGCAGAAGCGTACATGAGTTGGGCGCAAGTACGCAGAGTCCAGCACAAGGGATGGGAGATAACTTCCCATACAAGAAATCACAGCTGTGATGAACAAGCGCTAACACCAGAAATAGTGGAAAGTGAACTGAAAGGAGCGAAAGAAGATTTGGATAGTCAGGGAGTAGGAAGTGACCATTTCGTAACCCCATGCGGAATACAGGCATCGATTGTAAAAGAAGTTGCAAAGAAATATTACCTTTCATTCCGAACAACCGAATTCGGAGTGAATGTACTGCCGCTTACGGATATGTATACCATTACCGCAAATTCCTTAGAGGTGAATACGTCAGTAGATGAAGTAAAAGAATGGATTAAGGAAGCCGAAGAGAAAAGAGGATGGCTCATTTTGGTGTTTCACCAGATAGATGAGAGTAATAGCCAATATAGTATTTCTCCCTTTACCCTTCAAGAAATTGTCGAGGCGGTGTCGGCATCAAAAATACAGGTCGTCGTACCAACGGAAGCGATGAAAGTCGCACCAGGAGCAACATCGATAGGGAAAAAACTGTAATGGAAAAAAGAAAAATCGCGGTTCTCATCCCAGCTCATAATGAGGAAAAAGTGATCGGATCGACTCTTTTGTCGCTTCTTCCTCTTCTTCCGCTTGAGGATGTGTATGTTGTAGATGACGGATCGGAGGATCAAACATCAGAAATCGCTCGGAAGATGACACCAAACGTCTTAACTCTCAGCCCCAATGTCGGTAAGGCTACGGCGATGAATAAAGCGATTACGGAGTTTAATCTCACGTCAAGATACAGCTACATCATGCCTCTGGATGCGGATACTCACATTACCTCGGACTTTTTGTCCAAGATGATTCCGGTTTTGGAGGGAGATACGAAAAAAGAGATCGCCTGTGTTGTCGGCAAAGTTGTCGGCAGAAAAAACGGATGGGTGACGCAGTATAGAATTTGGGAATACGAAGTTTCACAGACGATCCATAAGGAAGCACAGGGAATAGAAGGTGCGATTCTTGTTTGTCCGGGATGCGCGACGATATTCCGGTCTTCGGTTTTTGAAAAAATAAAAATTCCGACAGGTACACTGACAGAAGATATGGATTTTACCTTTCTTCTTCATCGAAAACGATTGGGAAAAATTGTTTTTCATCCAGAGGGATACGTTATTACCCAGGATCCCCGTACGCTGGCGGATTTTATCAAACAAATACAGAGATGGTATGTCGGTTTCTGGCAGTGTGTGTTAAAACACCATGTACCCTGGGGCGGACAAATGCTGGACGTCGAAGTCGCTCTCCTTGCACTAGAAGGGCTTTTCAATGGACTTCTTATGATATTTTTTATCGTTCTTCTTCCGTTTGCGATTAAATACCATCCGCAAGTTCTTCTGGCTCCTTTTTTCTTTGATGTGACGTTTTTCTTGGTACCTACGATGCTTCTCACGCTCGTCAGGCAAAAGACCTGGTCTATTCTTTTCTTTATTCCACATTTTTACCTCTTGAGGTTTATAAGCAGCGTGATGTTCCTTCTAAGCTTTATGAAAGTCGTTTTGGGTATTGACCTCCGTATGAAGTGGGGGAAGGCAAAAAGATATGCAATTTCAAAGGAGGAGCTTTATGTCCCAACCATTTCCAGTCATTAACAGTTTCTCTCTCCTCTTTCATGGTATTATAGTTTTTATTGCATTTCTCATACGTATTCCAGTACGTATTGTAAGGAAGATGCGAAGACGATGAAAGAAAACAAAGCTTTACCAGCAGTTCTTGCAATAGGACTTGCTCTTCTTTTCTTGTTTGTCCTTTTGAAGAGTGATTCAAACTCGATAGAGAGTACAGATCTATTCTTTCAGGAAGAGAACACTTCTTCCCTTGAGGTTTCAGCATGGATACCTTGGTGGGACGAAGAGAGAGTTCTCACGTCACTCGACCAATCTGAAGATATGCTGACTACAGTTTTGCCGGTGTGGTACCAGTTAAAAAAGGATGGAACGCTTGAATTTACAGCATCAGCGAAAAGGGAAGTTGTTCGTGAGGCAATAAAGAAGAAAGGTCTCTTTGTCATACCGACTATCGGAAACGAGTTTGATCCAGAAAGAGTCTCGATTCTTTTGCATGATGAAGAAAAACAGCAGGATTTCTTCGATGATCTTATAGAGGAAGCCCTGATCCCGGGATATGACGGGTGGGATCTTGACTGGGAATATTTGGATGAAGGTGATAAAGATGCGTACTCTCTTTTTATTCAAAAGCTTGCAACGGTTCTACACCGAGAAGGGCTTCTTCTTTCCGTGACGGTTCATGCACAAACAGGAACGTCATCGGACTGGAAAATCGCACAGACACATGACTACACGAAAATAGGGGAATACGCTGATATGGTGCGAATTATGGTTTATGATTTTCACCATGCAGAGTCTTCTCCTGGAGCGATTACGCCTTTAGATAAACTCGAAGAAGTCCTTTCGTTTGCAGTACAAAACCTTCCCCGAGAAAAAATTATTATCGGACTTCCGACATACGGATATGACTGGGAAGAAAAAGGTGAATCGGTCCAATTCATTGATGCAATACAAAGGTTATCGACGTTGGATGGTTCCTGGGAAAGAGACGAAGTTTCGTGGGAGTTAACAGGAACCTATATGAAGGATAACCTGACTCACACGCTTTGGTTTGTGGACTCGGCAAGTATCGAAAAAAAGATAGAGAAAGTCTTGGACTCAGGAGTGTCTAGAGTCTGTTTTTGGAGAATTGGTGGAGAAGACCCGACTATCTGGAGTATGCTTCAAACACTGCGTTGACCTCGATGTTACCCCATAGTATAATGATCGCCAATGGGAGAAAAAGGATCAGGACGTTCCTCATCTGAAAAAGCATCACGGGAGTTCCTCTGGGGTATTCCGACACGATCTTCGGTCGAAGACCATACTTATATGGAAGTTGTTTCTCTTCAAAAAGATATCCAAGAATACGAGGATCATATAGATCGTTTCTGCTTCGATCTTCCGAACGAAAAAATCCGAACGCTCTCACAAAGGATACTTCATCTCGGAGTAGAGGAACTTAGAACTCCTATTATTTTCACTTGTTCCGAAGAACTTGATTTGTCCCATCCAATCTCTAAAGATGTCAAGAAAAATAGAAACCAAGGTAAGGGGTTCACGCGGTATACTTATGAATGGATTCCGTATGATTTCTTGCTCAGGACGGTTTCTTTACTGGAGGAAGAGAAGAATTTCTCAGGAACATCGCGGCAAAGAGAATCTTTTTTTCAAATTCATAGGCATTCATTACAAAGCGAGCTTTTATATGAACGTATGAGAGAGATGGAAGAAGATGAGGCGAGTGAAGCAGGTCGTCTCTGGACTCAGCATGTCGATTTGGCGGATGCAAGCGATATGTATGTTGATTGGGGTGAAGAATCTCTAGTTCTTCGTACAAAGGAAGATGGAAAGATGCACGAAAAAGGATATGCTCTTTCATTTTTTCAGGATGAGAAAATCGACCACCTTCTTTCTTTATGCCAGCGAATACAGGTTCGGGATATTCTTCGTGAACGAATTGCAAAAAAAGAAAAGATTGTCGTAAACGGAGTGAATATTGTATCGAAAGAGGGAAAAGACAGGTATTATAGCGATGGAGATGTACAGCCCTGGGTGGTTGATCTCTTGTGCAAGGATGTTGTCATCGGAAAAACAAAAATACGGGTACCGTCAGATTTTGCCAAGGTAGAAGAAGATGTCGTACGCAAATACCAAAAAACACCACTTGAGGAATTGGTAAGTATAAATAACGGTGTCACGGTTGTGTACGTTCCTGATTACACGACACGCCCAATTTTGACAGTCTACGAGCCAGTAGGGATAGATAAGCATCAAAATCTTCTGGAACTCATGCTTCGATACGTCCATCCGCAGGGGAGAAAACTAAACCAATCTTCCTTTGAAACATCTTTGGTCCAAGAACTGAAAATTAAGTAGTTTACAAAAGCCCCAATAAAACAGAGAAGCCCATGGCAAGAAGAAGAATTCCCGCGACAAGGTGAAGGGTTTTAAGTCTTTTTTGTCTTTGTTTCTCGATTTGCTCCGGAGATAACCCAAAATAGACAAGAAGAGTAATAAGAACCATAGGGGAGACAAAGATGAGGTTGTAAAGCAAGAGATACAAGACCGCCTGCATGCGGGTTGCTTTTTCTGCGAGAAGGCCCAAAATAACGATATACGGGCCGCTTGTACAGGGAAGAAGGAAGAGGCTCACAAGAAATCCGACGAGAAAAGCACCAAGCGGAGATGTAACAGACCGGATAAGAGCCTTTAATCTTGGTCTCCATGAAAGAGGAACTTCCATTAATATTCCCTTTCCGTACCAGAAATAATCCTTTATATTGAGAAGTCCTAAGATGACGGCAAGGATTCCGATCGCTTTCAAAAAGAATTGGGGAAGACTGCCTAACGTGAGTGCTTTATACAGCCCTAATCCCATCGCGCTATACGAGAGGAAAATTGCAAGAGAAAAGGCGAGACCTGATTTCAACGCGACTTTATCACGGATGGTAATTGCGGTGGTTGAAAGGAGGATGATAAGAACAGCGAATTCGCACGGATTGACTGCGTCAACGAGAGCTCCGAGGATGACGACAGGTAATGTAAGGTTTAGAGAGGTTGATTGAGGAGATGTTATCTGGTTTGGATTTTGTCCTTTTTCAGTCAGGTTTTCAAAATACGAGATAATTGATTTGTCGCCGATGACGGGGGTTTTGTCGTCAAGAAAGAGAACGGGAACTTTTCTTTCGGAGATAGGGATGTTCGCACCGTCATATAACGTGTTGAGGAGTTTTGCGTATTCTTTATTGTTGGAGATCTCGTATGTCGTAATGTGAAACGATTCGTAAAGGTTGTTCCGGGTAAAATAGTCTTCAACTTTCGCACAGTACGAGCAGCCTTCTTTACTAAAATACCGAATTTCTTTTCCCTCATGCGCTTTGGCAATGGCTGGGAACAGAAGAAAAAGGAAGAAGAGTGCAACAATTTTTTTCATCGAGTGTTATTCCAGTAGGGATTCTTTAGGTACTTATAGACGCCATGGACTGCTTGGGCCGCTTGGCCTTGGGCAATCGTAATTCGTTTATACTCTCCCTGAGGAATAATGATATCACCGCACGCAAATATGCCGGGTTCACTCGTTTGATAATTTTCGTCAACAATGACTGCATGTTGAGTCGATGTAAGACCCCATGTTTCGATGAGGGATGCGTCAGAAATAAGTCCGACGTGGATGCATATTAGATCAACGGAAAGTTTTTGAACCTCACTTGTCTCTTTATTGATGAGTTGTACGTCTTTTTCTTTCCCATTTCGACGTATGTCTGTCAACTCAAATGGGGTGAGAAAGATACAACCGCCCTTTTGTAGTTCGTACAAGGATTTCTCAACA
>DATDVM010000042.1:0-2326 GCA_035290005.1 Patescibacteria group bacterium
AAGAACTGCTTGGCTTTTATCTGACCGAACACCCTCTCTCAAACGTCTTATCCCTTCTTTCATCGCAGTCGACACACAAGGTAGGTTGGCTACAGGAAGAGAATGTCGTTGGTAAGAGAATCACCATTGGCGGCATCATAAGTACACTTCGAAAAACGTTTACAAAAAACGGAAATAACGAGATGGCGTTTTGTGCAATAGAAGATGAAACAGGAGCGATTGAAGCAGTCGTGTTTCCAAAAGTGTTCGCAAAGACAAAAGATGTCTGGGTTGTTGATCAGATCGTTCTTCTTACAGGACGTGTCGAATACAAAGATGAAACTCTTTCGTTCCTTGTTGAGTCCGCAAAAACATTTTCCGAGGAAGATGCGAAAGAGACGAAACGAAGAGTTGAGATAAAAGTTCCAAAAGGAACGCCGGTGGAGCTTTTAAAAGATGTGAATACCATATTTCGGGAAAATCCTGGAAAAGACACGATTGTTATTATTGTTGAAAACGGGGGTGGAGTCATAAAACGGCTTGTACTTCCGTATGGGGTGAACTATACGGTTAATTTAGCTCGCCAGATTGCATCACTTTTAAAACAGCTCTAGAGGTACTATGGCAACACGATTTTTATTTGTGACAGGAGGAGTTCTGTCAGGTCTCGGAAAAGGGATTACAGCATCGTCTGTCGGGTTATTGTTGCAGGCAGCAGGATTTACTGTCACGGCAGTGAAATGTGATATGTATCTTAATCTTGATGCCGGGACGATGAATCCGATTGAGCATGGGGAAGTCTTTGTAACCGCAGACGGGGTCGAGACAGATCAGGACATGGGTCATTATGAGAGGTTTCTTCACGTTGACCTTCACCGGGAAAACTATATTACTGCAGGGCAGGTATACCGTCATGTTTTAGAAAAAGAACGCAGACTTGAATACAAGGGCAAATGTGTCGATGCGTACCTTGACGTACCAGAAGAAATTATCCGTCGTTTCCATCAAATTGCAAAATCCACAAAAGCGGATTTCATCGTTATTGAATTGGGCGGGACGGTCGGTGAGTACCAAAACATTCTATTCTTTGAGGCAATAAGAAGAATGAAGGTGAAATATCCAAGGAGAGTACTTGTCATGCACGTTGGATATCTTCCGGTACCCCATCATCTCGGCGAAATGAAAACAAAGCCTCTTCAGCAATCCATTCTTGAGTTGCATCGACTTGGTCTTTCTGCGGATATGGTCGTTGGACGTTCAGAGAAAAGCATGGATGAAAAAAGAAAACAAAAAGTTGCGTATGGAGCTGGTATTCGGACCGAGGACATTTTTTCAAATCCTGATTTGGATACAATTTACCGTGTTCCGATATTTCTCGAAGAACAAGGAATGACAGATAGGTTGTTAAAAAAGTTTTCGCTCAAACGGAAAAAGAAAGACCTAAAAGAATGGAAAGCTTTAATACGAAGGATCGATCAGGCGAAAGAGCCTGTCAAGATTGCAATTGTCGGAAAATATTTTACTTCCGGTGAGTTTTCGTTAGAAGATTCCTACGTCTGTGTGATAGAGGCAATAAAGCATGCAGCTTGGGAACTGGGACTAAAACCTGAGATTACCTGGTTTAATAGCGAAGAGTTTGAAGGAAAAAATGTTCAGGATGTTCTTTCAAAACAACTTTCGGGATTTGACGGGATCATTGTCCACCAAGGATGGGGAAATAGGGGAGTGGAAGGAAAAATTGCAACGGTTGAGTACGCACGCAAACAAAAAGTTCCGTATTTAGGCCTCTGTTTTGGTATGCAGATGGCTATTATTGAGTTTGCCCGCCATATGTGTGGGTTAAATGACGCGAATTCTACAGAGGTAAATCCCAAAACACCTTATCCTGTGATTCATATTATGGATGACCAAAAAAAGCTTCTGCAAAAGAAACAATACGGAGGGACGATTCGGTTGGGTCAATGGCCGTGTAAACTAGCTTCCGGAAGTCTTGTATTCAACGCATATAAAAAATCACTTGTCTTAGAGCGGCATAGGCATAGGTATGAGGTGAACAATTCGTTTCGAGATCTTTTTGAATCAAAAGGACTTCGAATCGCAGGAGTTTCTCCCGATGACACACTGGTGGAAGCGATCGAGCTTACAGATCATCCGTTTTTTGTCGGAACGCAGTTTCATCCTGAACTCCAGTCACGTCCCCTTACCCCGCACCCTTTGTTTGTCGCTTTTTTGAAGGCTTGCCGTGCTCATTGAATCCCGTCCCGGAATTTGATATACTTCCGACACTCGGAGAAAAAAATGGAAGAGAAACCTGATTTTCAAGTTGGTGATGCAGTTCGTGTCCACT
>DATDVM010000043.1:0-6306 GCA_035290005.1 Patescibacteria group bacterium
CAACCCGTTCCGACTCCTGTCCCAACACCAGCGCCTGAACCATCACCTACTCAGCAACCACAACCTGTTTCTCAAAAAACATGGGATATCCAGAGTGTCGATGCAATGAAGTATACAAAAGATGTTATTTGCTCTCCAAAAGACGAGGTTTGGATAGGGAAATGGGTCGACAAGGCTGTGGAGATAGGGGCCACACATGTGGCGGTGTCAACGCCGTATGATAACCCGAAATGCGGAAATGCTGTTGAGTATACAAAAACATGGATACGAGTCATACGAAGCAAAGGATTACACGTATTCCACCGCCAGATGCCACTTCAGTTTGAAGGCATTTACGATAATCCAAAAAGTCCAGGCACAAACTTTATCACACAAGTCTCAAACTACATAAAAGCAAATAAGGAGAATTATCAAGAAGGTGATATTTTCACTCCAGTTCCCGAACCACAAAATGGCGGTATAGCAGGAGTCAGTTACTGCGCACAAAATACGTGTATTTTTAACAATGCCTCTTCGTTTAATAAATGGCTCCGAGATATTACAGTCTCCTCTCGTGATGCATTCGCCTCCATCGGTCTGAAAGATAAGGTGAAAGTCGGGTATTACGGATTCGACGGATATATCGCCTGGGGACACAATAACCCTGACTGGCAAGGAAAGGGATTTTTGGAAAACGACACAGTTAATTTAATTGGTCATATCGCGGTTGATCATTATCCTGAAGCAGTGGGAACATCTATGGGTCCCGATCTTGAAGAACTCGAAAAACGTTTTCCAGGAATTCCCATCATTATCGGAGAATGGGGAACGATTGGCTGGGGCGATACAGAACAACAAGTGAGAAATAGTATGGGGGGAGCAAAGAAATCAAGCGTTGTAGGATTCAATTATTGGCATCTCGGCCCAGGCGGAAACGAAGCTTTGATCAATAACGACTTTTCAAATAGGCCACAATTTGATGAAGTGCAATTATTTTATAAACCAAAGTAATAGAAATCAGATACTTTGATCTAAATTTTCTCCCTCCATAGAAAAACATAAAAGTCATCTCCTTGGTATAATTTTTTTATGAAAGTTACCCCATACAAAGACGTCAATGAAATCTTGCACCGACTCTCACAAGGACTTGTGAAGATTTTCGGCAAGAAACTTATCGGTTTCTACTTGACCGGATCGTTATCGTATGGAAATTTTCGTATGGAAAGCAGCGACATAGACCTTGTGGCAGTTTTAGAAACGCTCCCTTCAGGAAAAAAGCTTGAATCGGTAAAAAAGTTACATCTACAAATAGAAGAAAAATACAAAAAGTGGGCAAAACGCATCGAGTGTTCCTATATTTCTTCGGATATGCTCAAAAACATCCTTCCACCTTCTGTCCCGAGACCATATATTGGGGAAGGTGTTTTTTACCCCAAAGCTCCCTATGGAAACGAATGGTTGATCAACAATTACTTACTTTATACGCACGGCGTCGCTCTGATCGGTCCAGATTTTAGAGAATTAGTTCAACCGATTGATATCGTAGATGTACAAAAAGCGTGTATCAGAGATTTGTTTAAGGAGTGGAAACCGAAAATAACCGACCCAACATATCTCCAGAACAGTCATTACCAATCGTATGTCGTGTTGAACTTGTGTCGCATATTGAATACCGTGATGTGTGCCAAGTTGGCTTCTAAAAAGAATTCCGCGTCTTGGATAAAAAGTGAATATCCTCCGTGGAGAAATCTGATTGAAAAAGCTGAAGAGTGGAAATACGGAAAAGAAATGAATTTAAAACACGAAACAGTTCAGTTTATTCAATTTGTTGTCGATACCGTACAGAAAAAGCAACCCTAACCTTGATGGGTTACAGGTGTTACAATTATCCAACGATGAAAGATGACAGGGGAAAATACATCTGGACTTTCTTGAGACTTGGCATGAGTTGGATCTTTTTGTGGGCGTTTATTGATAAAGTGTTCGGATTGGGTTTTGCTACTTCCCCTGATAAAGCCTGGATTATGGGAGCTTCACCAGCTTTTGGGTACCTCACATTTGGCACGCATGGTCCTCTTTCCTCCTTTTTCCAACATCTTGCGGGAAATGCCGTTGTAGACTGGCTCTTTATGATGGGTCTTTTGGGTGTGGGATTGGGATTACTTCTGGGAATTGGAATACGTATATCCGGATACTCGGGCGCCTTACTCCTATCATTCATTTGGCTTTCGCGTTTTCCCCCAGAACAAAATCCATTCATGGACGAACATATTATCTATATCATCATCTTGCTGGGGCTTCCTGTGGTCAATTCAGGTCGGTGGTTTCCGCTCGGCACATGGTGGTCTCATACACCTTTGGTTCAGAGATATCCCTTCCTTCAGTAACTATATTAAAAGGATCGTTTCAAGGATTGCAAAGATAGCCCGTGCTAAAATATGCTCATGAAACCTAAATCTGGCACCTCGTGGCATAAGCAAGGAAAATGGTACAACAGGCTTGTTGGATCAAAAGGACATTACTATCACGAGCACGTCGTACTCCCCAATGTCTTACGGCTGCTTCAATTACACAAAGAAAGCATACTCATTGATATCGGTTGTGGACAGGGGATTCTCGCGAAGAAAATCCCACAAGAGATTGTCTATTATGGGATTGATCTTGCCAAAAGTCTTATTTCTTTTGCGCACAAGTCAGACAAAAATCCTAGACATACATACGTTGTTGCGGATGCCACACACCCTCTTCCTCTGCAAAACAACAATTTTACCCATGCTGCTGCGATTTTATCGCTCCAAAACATGGAACATGCTGAACTCGCAATCAGATACGTCAGTAAACATCTCCAGAAAAACGCGAGATACGTCATCGTCCTTAACCATCCAAGTTTCAGAATACCCAGGCAATCAGGTTGGGGAATAGGAGAAAACAAATTACAGTATAGATATGTCAATCGATACATGTCTCCCCTAAGAATTCCAGTAACCATGCATCCGGGGGGGAATTCAATAGACGTTACCTGGTCATTTCATCAACCGCTCTCCTTTTATGCTCAAGCGTTAAAAGAAAACGGTTTCCTCATTGAATCAATCGAAGAATGGGGATCGGATAAAGAAAGTACAGGGAAGGCTGCCAAAATGGAAAACAGGGCGAGGAATGAAATTCCCCTTTTTCTAGCAATTACTGCTGTAAAAAAGTAGCGCCAAGGAAAATTGTGACGCATCCCCAACTTGCGTTTACATATGGTCTAAAAAGTATCCCAACTGGCGAGCAAACTGTATCTACATTTGTTACTATACTCTTGTGTCGAGAAAATCTGTCATTTGGCTAGGAGTGTTTGTTGGTTCGATAATAGGTGGTTATCTGCCGGTTCTCTGGGGTGGCTCTCTTTTTTCCTACGCCTCTCTTTTCGGAAACGCCATTGGCGCGATTATTGGTCTTATTGCTGCCTTCAAAATCACTGACGGATGGTCATAACAGCAAGCGTATCTGCTTGACATCTGATGATATTCCTTTATCATTAATGATGCTATGCCAAGCGCTCGTGTCTCTCACCATAAGGAAGAGAAATCTTCTGATAGTAATCTTGCGGTTTTAGTGAGTCCTCACTTACAGGAACTTTCCAAAACATCTCCTGCAATCCGGAAAGAATTCTTCCCGTCTCCAGAAGAACTCCATAGCTCAAACCTTGCGTATGATGATCCCCTGCTTGAAGAGCAGTATGTCCAGACGAAGGGTCTTGTACATAAGTATCCTAAGAGAGTGCTTATTGAAGTCACGCTGACCTGCGCTTCCTATTGCCGTTTCTGCACCAGACGTAGGAAAGTATCAGATTTACAAAAAGGGCAAACAGACAAAAAAGATGTTGACAACATGATTCTGTACCTCAAAAAACATCCCGAGGTGAATGAAATTATCTTTTCCGGTGGCGATCCGTTCACTGCACCTACGATGCTTCGCTATGCGTTACAAAAGATTGGAAGCCTTCCCCAGATCACTATCGTCCGTATCCATACCCGTGTCCCTATTTCCAACCCGAAGTTGTGTACACCAGAAATTTTTCAGATACTCAAAAATATTAAACAGACCCTGTATGTGTCCTTACATTTTGAGCACCCAGACGAGATTACTCCACCGACCACTGCAATCATTCATAAACTACGGAAAATCGGCGCGATACTTCTTTCCCAGTCGGTGTTTCTGAAAGGCGTAAATGACAAGTACGAAACACTTTTTGTTCTCTTCAATCGCTTGTCCGAACTTGGTGTACGACCATACTATATTTACCGCTGTGATCCGGTCAAAGGAGCCGAACATTTTATCGTTCCTTTCGAAAAAGAAATTGAAATTATGACAAAACTTCGGAAAAATCTTTCGGGGATTGCCTATCCGACCTATCTTGTTGATACTCCAGACGGTTCTGGAAAAATTCCAGTTCCACTCTCATTCTGGGATTTTAAAAAGGGCTATCTCACTGATTTTAACGGCAAGAGAATTCTTCTTCGTCAAAGATAGGAAAGTTGCAGATCCAGGAACAAGATAAGTCCCAGGTCTTTCGTTAAGACTCGCTCCTACTGAGGCAACAACTTTTCCCTTAAGCAGAGACGCTTACCCGTTCGGCTTGCGTTTTTTAAACAAAACGTAGCAGAGCCCAGACGTAATCAAAAATGTGACTATTGCGGTAAGCACCACTTTTTGGAACACGTAATCACTACTGTACGTACCTGGGCAATCAATAACCTTCGGCATATCTTCCACTCTTGATGGTTGAGTTTGTACAGGAATCTTCTCTTCTTGCGTCGCTGCGGGCGATGCGGTTGAAACATCCGCTTCATATAGCCTGATCGCTCCTGTCCCTCCGGGTTTCAGACATTGTCTTGCATTGGGGATTTTCGTCGAGTATGTTCCTTTTGAAAATATTTTATTCACCGCGAAGTCAGCATTGCACCACTGTTTTTGGTAGGGATCACAACTTGACCTGGTGGCGGCAAATTCTGCAAATACTTCACTATCACGATACACTGTCACAGGTAATTCCGTTTCTCCTTGGTTCCAGCTATACCAAACTTGAAATGTCGTTACCTTTAAATCCTTTTCTAAGATCCACTCAGACGTATCGGTGAACTGACAAGCGCCCAAGTAATTGTTGGTGGAATCAAACACTTGTACGTCTGCTGCAGCGACCTGATCGGAATATAAAAACAGCGAAACAACGACAAACAACATAATGAATATTTTTTTCATTCCTTTTCTCCTTCTAAAAAGAAGAGTAATACATTTCTTTTCGTATATCAACCCTGCGAAATAATAGAAAGATACAACCATCAAACTATAAGGTTTTTCTCAGAAATGGTTTTTCTCTTAGGAAATAACATATTATACTAAAATACCCCCTTGACAAAGACTTATAGTATAAACTACTATTATAGTAATATTAACTATAGGTTTAAATAAACTGCCCAATGGATACTTTACACAAAATAGAGATTGGAACATCGCACGACCTTACACGAAGAGACCGTGAAATGATGAAGCGTTCCACTCATGCTTTTATATCAAAAGATGTCCCTTCTCCAGATATACGGAGCATCCCCTGGGGGAATCTTACCGAAGCACAAAAAATAGCGTGGTCGAAACGCCTTCTTGCCGGAACTCCTCCCAGAGTCGATGAACGGAGCCCCTCAAGCATAAACTTAAGAAGTTTAACAAACACACAAAGAGACAAAGCCCTTGAAGAAGCCGGAAGATCACATGATGAAGATAATTTTTTCCTTCCGAATTTATTAGAGAGAGACAAGCCAAGGGTAAGGCTCGAAATTCAGGCAAAAGTCCAAAAGACAAATGGTGACGAGTTCTCCATTCCCTATATACGGCTCAAATCCCCTCATGAACAACGCTCAGGATATTCATCTTCTCGGGAACATAGGGAAAAGACAGGGAAGCGAATCGAGTCTCGCGGGAAGAACAAGCTGAAATCATTCACGCAAAAAGCTGCGTTCCTTGTTGGCGTACCACTTTCAATATATCTCGCATCTCAGATGGCAATACGTGTTGACGCAAATCATCAGTTCATATCACCGATCGCGACAACTGAACAAGTTCAAGAAGTAAAACAACCCGAAACGCAAAAATTCACCATGACAGAAACAAAGGAAGAAGTGGCCATCAATCTGGTAAAGGAGGAAAAAACTGATACTCACGTCACAGAGAAAAAGGAAACACAATCTGCTCCACCAGAGAAACCTGAGTCTGCTGCGACGAAGGTAGACAGTGAACACATCGTTATTCCCGATAGCCAAACCGGAGGAGAAAAAGCTGTACCGAAAC
>DATDVM010000044.1:0-3426 GCA_035290005.1 Patescibacteria group bacterium
AAGTCCTCCACAACCTCCTTTCTAATGCAATAAGCTATACCAATCCCGGAGGGAAAGTGACCGTGAAGATTGAGACAAATCCGTACGAAGTTATCACTCATATCACGGATAGCGGGATTGGTATCCCAAAGGAAGCTCTTCCCAGACTTTTTACTAAATTTTTCAGAGTCTCGGGGGTCCTTGAGCAGGGCTCAAAAGGGACCGGTTTAGGTCTTTACATCTCCAAGGCGATTATCGAGATGCATCATGGGAGAATTTGGGTTCAGTCAGAGGAAGGAAAAGGCTCGACATTCAGCTTTGCAATTCCCATAGCAAACAATGATTAATACCATTCTTCTTATCGAGGACGATCTTTTTGTCAGTGACCTATACCATCGAGTATTAGTGAAAAAGGGTGGATTCGTTGTTCATACGGCCATGGACGGAGAAGAAGGATTGAGGATGGCAAAGACAAAACCAACTCTTATCCTTCTTGACGTCATGCTTCCGAGAATAAATGGTATCGAAGTCCTTAAAATACTGAAATCTGATACCAATACCAAACAAATTCCCGTTATTCTCTTAACGAATCTCGGACAAGAAACAGTCATCCACGAAGCCCTCAAAATCGGTGCTACCGATTATTTGATGAAAAACCGTGTCCCTCCATATGAGCTTGTTGATTACATCCACGACTTCTTTAAGAGGAAAAAATGAAGAAAAGCGACTCGCTCTCGCAGCTTCTTGCTCAAAAAAGATGAGGGTGTTTAATATGGAGAAGATGAAGAGCTGCAACCGCGGGTCCATCTGACAGTTTCCCTGTCTGGATTAGGTCATATAGCTTTTTCCTTGTGTACGCTTTTACTTTCAAATCGCTTTCCTCCTCGTCAAGGTGGTTCTTCCCTTTTCTTAAGGTCTGCGCGAGAAAAATATGCGCCGCCTGTGTATGATGTCCTGGGGCAAGCCAAATTTTCCCAATGTATTGCCAGGAACTTGCGGAAAAGCCGGTTTCTTCTTTTAGTTCCCGCTTCGCGGACTGAACCATCTTATGTTCACTCGCCATTGCGTTCCCCGAAGGAAATTCAAGCATTCTTTTTTTTGTCGCATGTCGATACTGATCAACAAGGTAGAATTTCTTTCCATCAAACGGGATAATGAGAGAAAAGTCATCTTTTTCTACCAAACCATATATACCTCTCTTCCCATTCGGGAACTCAACAACGTCCTCCCGTACTTTCATCCAAGGATTCTGATACACAATACGACTGCGTATGACCTTAATGGGCTTTTTCATAGAAACATCCTTTCAACTTGAGGTCTGTTAAGCATAAGGAGAATGCGTCATTTTTTCAAGCTGCAATTGACACGAAAAAAAGATGTGCTATACTGCTTGAGGCCTATAGAAATGAGCGAGAAGACAGAAAAACAAAAGACTTTTCAGAATGAACCGATAATAACATTCTCTGAGATTCGCCGTTGGAAAGAAGAACTTCGTCCGTTTCAACACTCACATTTTATCCCAACTATACCCAGAAATAGATATCAAGTAGCCGCCTGTCTCGATGTGTTAGGGAGGCATTTTTCTTCTCCACGGTATGAAATGGCAAATCCAACACTTAGAACAATAGCATATAGCAAATTAACTGAACCTTTATACTATACGTTTGCATTTCCGTATAAACTTACCTCAAAGTTCAATGATCTCCTTAAGTACCATGTCTCGGAACCCCTCGCTTTGGGACTTAGGCTTTTGGGTTGGGATGCCAAAGAAGGAACCTCTCCGACGCGGTTTGAAAA
Source organism: Patescibacteria group bacterium (assembly GCA_035290005.1). GTDB lineage: Bacteria > Patescibacteriota > Microgenomatia > DATDVM01 > DATDVM01 > DATDVM01. The sequence goes on from DATDVM010000044.1 coordinate 1,777, forward strand.
GGATCGCTACACAACCTGGCGCAGTTTGATGGCTAGACTGAAAAGCCATGCAAGTCCTGACTCGATGGAACGAAGATCGATCACGCAAGCGGAACGGGAGCTTCCAGCCTCGCTTACCGCAAACGAAACAATAACAGACCCAGCCTACCTTCATTCGTTTTTCGAGGGAATATTGCGTTATATTGAAGATGCAAGAGTTCATGAACAAGGAAACACTCGAAATATGTTAGGTGCGAACTACCACGTAATCTCTGCGCTGTACTACCTGGCTGAACATCACCGTAAAGGAGTACTTCCGACAGAGGAAAAGATGCCTAAAATTACAGCGCTTCTCGCAAAAGGGGCAGCCTCGTACCAGGTTGACGTCCAAGCGTTTGATTTCAACAAAGCTTCCAAAAACCGTTTCTAACTTGCATTCCATAGACCTATAGTGTATAATACTCACCATGAATACAGAACGAAACGTTGAACTCTCTTACCAGAAAAATCAAGTGAAATTTGAACGCCTCAACTCGCAAAGAGAAAAAACTCTTGGTTCAATTGTGTGGAATGTAGCCAAAGGCGGCACAGCAGCCGGGTTGGGCGTCCTTCTTTTTGTAGCGAGTGTGAGATCAGATTTGCGACGCTCATTTTACGAAGCACCTCAGCCTGCACGTCTTGAAACATTCAAATTTGTTCCTATGACAGACAGGGAGAAATTGGAAATCGCAACAGGAGTGTTTTTGACATTTCTTTCTGCTGAATCCCTTGTCGGCATAGGGAAGAAGTGGAAGGAAGTCGAGGATCTCGATAAGAAATTCCCAACCATTGAACAAATGACACCAATAAAGAAAGAAGAAACTCCAGAAAGTACTCCGGAGAAAACTCCAGACACCGTCTAAACGTGTGTTTTGTTCCTTCTTTCAGCGCGTCGAATATCGTCTTCAGTCATTCCGAAGTGATGACCGACTTCATGAAGAAGCGTCTGACGTATCTGTTCTCTAACCTCATCAAATGTTGTAGCAACAGTCTCTATTGATTTCTGAAATAAAGTAATGGTGTCTGGAACAACAAAAGTATATCCACTTCCCCTACGAGTTTTCGGAACTCCTTGGTAGAGACCAAAAAGAAGTGAACCTTTTTGAAGACGAAGTTTCATGCGAATCTCTTCTCCCGGTTCGTCTTCCACAAGAATGACAACGTTTTCCATTTTCTCTTGAAACTTTGAAGGAAGTGTCTTCACGGCGTCTTCAACCAAATGTCGAAACGGTTCTTTCTCCATGCAGCTAGAAGGGCATAGGTTCTTGACCCTTGTCCTCTTTTTCATCAAGAGAGTCTTCGTCTATACTTTTTTGTTCTTTCATTTGAGAAGTCAGTTTCTTTATTTTTATCTCTGCTTTGGACAATTTTTCTCTGCAGAGTTGGTACAGCGAAATCGCCTTCTCATAAGATGAGATAGCCTCATCCAAACCGATATCTCCCTTTTCTATCTGACTTGTTATCTGCTCCAGTTTTGTCAGTGCCTCCTCAAAGGTAAGTGGCTGACTCATATTTCCTCCTTTGTGCGAATAATTGATGTCACCTTTCCTTTATATAACGTCATGTCAACCTCTTCGCCAACATCTACTTGCGTGCTTTCTGTCACCACCCGGAAACGATTAGTCGAGACGA
>DATDVM010000045.1:0-6100 GCA_035290005.1 Patescibacteria group bacterium
CTCAAACAGACGACTTTTGAGGTAACAAAAATGCTGAATTCATACGATCTCTACGAAGCAACGAAAGCCTTTCAGCCGTTTGTTGACGATCTTTCGCGTTGGTATGTCAGAAGATCCCGTGAGCGCTTCCAAAAGGGAAGCAGAGAGGCTTTAGTGACGCTCTATACAGTCCTAACCCAGTCGGCAAAACTATTTGCTCCTTTCATGCCCTTTTTTACGGAAGTCATGTATCAAAATCTAACGAAGGAATACTCTGTTCATCTTTCTCGTTGGCCAAAGATGCAGAAGGTAACGGAAAAGGAGAAAAAGCTCATTTTATGGATGGATAAGATTCGAAAAGTTGTTGAATTAGGCCATGCAGTAAGAAAAGAACATGGTGTACGTGTGCGACAACCTCTCGCGACTTTGTTTGTTACAGGCTGGGTCATGGATAAAGTCCCGGCAAAAGAAAGACAGGAGTTTGTCGGCATTTTGAAGGACGAATTGAATGTCAAAGATGTCTCTTTTCAACAAGGCGACAGTATGTCGACGTCATTTGACTTCACAATTACAGATGCATTACAAAAGGAAGGGGAAGCAAGAGAGCTGGTGAGGAAGGTCCAAGAATTACGGAAAAAAGAAGGTATCACTCCGGGTACTCTAATAGTGGTATATGCTCCTTCCTGGCCGAGGGATTTTGAATCATATATAAAAGAGAAAACATCAGCCAATCTCCTTAAAGTTGCACATGAGATTCGAATCGAAAAAATTTGACTGGGTATTACTTCTTATTAGTGTTCTTCTCCTTTCTTTAAGTGTGACTGTGATTTTCACTGGAGACATTAATACTGCACGTTCTCAATTTATTTTCAGTTTACTGGGTTTGTCACTTTTCTTTGGGGTCGCTCTCTTTGATTATAATATGTTCCGTTTAGGCGGAAGGTTTATGTATGTTGTAATGGTGCTCTCTCTACTTTTGGTCTTATTCATTGGGGAGGAAGTCAGAGGTTCTTTCCGTTGGTTCGTCATAGGCCCTTTTAATGTACAACCGTCTGAGTTGATGAAACCGATTTTTATTCTTTTCTTCTCATGGTTTGCCTCGACCTTTTCCTTAAAATCAATACGTATATTATTACTGAGTGTGTTTCTTTTCCTTCTCCCCGCTCTTTTACTATTCCGACAACCAGATTTAGGGAATGTCTTAGTATATTTTGCTATTTGGTTTGCGATTATGGTCACAGCGGGGGTTCCCAGAAAGTACCTGCTCTGGGGGTTAAGCTTCATTTTGCTTGTTCTTCCGGGAATGTGGCTTCTTCTGAGAGAGTATCAGAAACAACGGATTTTCAGCTTCCTGAATCCATACGCGGACCCTCTGGGAACAGGATACAATGTTATACAGTCAACAATCGCCGTAGGGTCTGGGCAATTGTTCGGAAGAGGGCTTGGACGAGGGACGCAATCTCGTCTACAATTTCTTCCTGAATATCATACTGACTTTATTTTTGCTACGCTTGCAGAAGAGCTGGGTTTCTTCGGATCGGTTTTATTACTTTTCTTGTTTTTTTTCCTTATTTTCCATGTCTTTGAGACTGCCCGTTCTGCACCGAATACATTTGGGGTTTTTATTGCCGTCGGTGTGGGAACAATGATTCTTTTTCAGGTATGTGTGAATGTCGGAATGAATATAGGGATCATTCCAATCACAGGTATTACTCTCCCGTTGGTATCGTACGGGGGATCTTCCCTTCTCTCTACACTCATGTCACTTGGGCTTGTAGCGTCTGTTTTTCGCAAGAAAAGACAAGACCAGGCGTTACGACTTCAATAACAGATTCAGCAATCTTGATTTTTTGTGCACGTGAGGATATAATCACGTGCATGTATGCAATCTTTGAAAAAGACAGCCATCAATATAAAGTCACAGAGGGAGACGTCATTGACGTCGGTAACGTGACTGAGAAAGAGGGAGAAACGATTGTATTCTCACATGTCCTCCTTGTCGGAAATGACTCTGATATTCAAGTAGGACAACCATATCTTCCGAGCGTACAGGTGAAAGGAATAGTTATTCTTCGAAGAAAATCACCGAAGATACATATTCTTAGGTTCCAGGCAAAGTCCCGATCCAGAACAAGGAAAGGCTATCGGGAAGATCGCGCAAGCATAAAAATCCAAAAGATTGAATCGCTTGGGGAAAAGAAAACTCCTTCAGCTCAAAAGACATCCGTCAAAAAACCTCCAAAAGTAGCAAAAAAGAAAAAGGAATAAAAAATCCTTTCTATGTACTCTACTCAGACCTTTCTTTTTGTACTCGGAAGGGTAACAGCCCTAGCCAAAAGTGAATTTCATCATCTTCTCAAAAGATATGATCTTTCGCCCGAAATCGTCTATGAAGACACAAAGATCATTATCGCACGTTTCGAAGCTGAACCACCTCTGTTTTGGAAGGAGGCAGGAGGCCTTATTCGTGTCGCGAGATACCAAACCTCTTCTTCATTGTTATCACTTCCTCATTTTCTATTATCCGTAGTGAGCAGAAAGAAGATAACATTTGGCCTGTCTCTTATAAACGGACAAAAGGACAAGATACATACCATAGCCGCGGACGTAAAAGACGAGTTAGAAAAACAAGGAAATAGTGTAAGATATGTTCTTCCAGAGAAAAACGGATTTCTTTCTTCGGTACAAGTCCAGAAGAATAAGTTACTTGAATTTCATTCTTCACTTATCCTTAAAAGAAGTCAGGACAAGATGTCGTCGGAAAACTACGAAATATTCGTCGACGAATGGGTACAGCCGTTTGAGGAGTTTGCTCAAAGAGATTATCAGAGACCGTATAGTGATCCCAAGCGTGGAATGCTGCCACCCAAAGTATCCCGCATAATGGTCAACCTTGCTTTTCCGAGTAAACCATCCAAGAGTTATGTCGTCTACGATCCTTTTTGTGGGTCAGGTACGATCCTTCTCGAGGCTTCAACCCTAGGTTTTGATATTCTCGGATCAGACATTGCAAAAGAATGTGTTGAAGGGACTAGAAGAAACATGGAGTGGTTAAGAAGAACTTTTCAAAACGATACATGGGAAGAAGGGGAAATCGCACAAAAAATATTTCAAAAAGATGCCGTTCGTATAGGGGATGAAATTGGAAAAACGGTTGACGCCATCGTAACCGAACCTTTTCTTGGCCGACTTTTTACCCAACCGCCGACTCCTGGGCGTGCCGAGAATGCTATAAAGGGACTAGGGAAACTTTATCTTGGTTTTTTTAAAGCAGCAAAAGCTCTTTTGAAAAGAGGCGGAAGGATAGTGATTATTTTTCCCCAAATAAAGAGTACGATCAATGACTACACTGTTCCTCAGAGTATTATTTCAAAGATTCAAACCCTTGGTTACGCACAGGAGGAAGGTCCTCTTCTTTATGATAGACCACATGCGATCGTTCAAAGATTGATCTATATATTTGCTCGTTTATAGTCCCGTTGACAGCTGTGAAAATATTGGCTACAATTGGCCGGATGCGTGTGAAAAACTGAAAGGAGAAAAAAATGGCACATATTAAATCAGGCGGAAAGGTTCGGCAAGGTGGAAATGTTGCCGGAAAAAGACTTGGTATTAAAGTTGCTTCAGGTGAGAAAGTTCGTGCGGGAAGTATTCTCGTGAGGCAACGTGGAACGAACTGTCATGCAGGAAAAAATGTGGGTACAGGAAGTGACTATACCCTTTTTGCTCTAAAAGATGGCGTTGTCCGATTCGGTAAGAAAATGGGCGACACCATAATTGAAATTACTGAGTAAGCCACAGACGCGATATATAAAAGATCTGCCTAAGGAGTAATTATGGCCGAATTAAGAGAAGTGCAAGATCTTGAAATTTCATTGCTGCAGCCAAACCCTCTTCAACCACGGGGAAGCATACAGCCTGAATCACTTGTAGATTTGGTAGACTCAATCCGTGAACATGGGATTATAGAACCTTTGGTCGTCGCAAAAACCCCTGCAGGATATCAGATAATTGCGGGTGAGAGAAGATGGCGCGCGTCACGACTAGCAGGCTTAAAAACCGTACCCTGCCTTGTGAAAGAAACAACACCTCAGGGTATGTTGGAAATGGCGATTGTCGAAAACGTCCAGCGTGTTGATTTGAACGCGATTGAGCGAGCACAAGCTTTCATCCGATTGATGGAAGAATTTCATCTCTCCAACGCTGAAATAGCGAAAAGAGTTGGGAAAAGTCCAGCCTATGTCTCTAACTCAATACGTTTGCTGTCCCTTCCTGATGCATTAAAGGATGGTCTTATTTCTGGGCAGATTACCGAGGGACATGCCCGAGCTCTTGCTGCAATAGATAACCATCAAGAGATGATTGAGGCATATAAAATGATTTTGAGAGAGAGTGCCTCCGTGAGACGAGCCGAAGAGATTGCAAGACGAAAGAAAGTAGCTACAGGGCAAAAAACAAAGACCCACTCAGCACTTCTTGTCCAGAAAGACATTGACGATATTAGGGAAACTCTTTTTCGATCGATCTCAAATTTAGGTTGTGATCCGAAAGTGAAAGTAACGAGATCACGGATTGAAACACGTGTGAGTTTTATTTTGAAGGGTGGGCCAGATGAAACTGAGGCTGCACTTCAAAAAATCTACAAAGGCATCGCGCAGTAATGTGTTTTATTTTGTAAAACCTTAGGATCCGTCGAATTGAGGGAAGTGGATTGAAGGAATGAGCCCCATTCTGTTCGGTGGCCAATAGCGCAGCCAAACCCTTCCAACAATCTTTTCTTTTTGAACTGGCCCAAAACTTCTACTATCAGATGAGTGTTCTCTGTTGTCACCAAGTGCAAAGTAGTAGCCGTCCGGAATAAGATAAGGCGTATCATCCCTTAAGAATTCCTCGCCATTTGTCGTGTGCTGTTCTTTTGTGTAAGATTCCTGTAGAATCTGGCCGTTAATATAAATGTCACCGTCCCTTAGTAAAACGCTTTCACCAGGAAGGCCAATAATACGTTTTATATAGTCTCTTTCAGTTGTATTTGGGGCTTGAAAAACAATCACATCGCCTCTTTTAGGTTGGCTAAGCCGGTAGGATATTTTGTCTGTGAGGATAAGTTCTTCGTGGTAAAAAGTATTTTCCATAGAAGAACCATCAACGCGGTGTGGTTGAATAAAAAACCAATAGATAAAAAGAGAGATTGCAGCTGCAACAGCAAGAGTCTGAATGAAATCCAGTACTGCATATTTGAATGAAGAAGATTCAGCGTCCATAACTGTTCCATTATATGAGTGAGTATCTTTGTTTTGCAAGGTGGAGTTTGCTATAATACAACCACTTTTTGTTCACGGAGTCGTGGCTCAGTCGGCAGAGCGCATCGTTCACATCGATGAGGTCGGTGGTTCGAGTCCACCCGACTCCACTAACTTGAATTTGCGCCTTCCGGGAAGAGATACATCAACGTAAGAATATGAAGAAAGATGTGACTGTCATTATTCCTAACTGGAACGGCCGTGAACTTCTATTGTCTTGTCTGACATCTCTTCGCCAACAAACCTATGCCGATTTTACTGTATGCATCGTCGATAACGGTTCGACAGATGGGTCAGTTGAGGAGATTAAAGCTACATTTCCTGAAGTCAAAGTCATATCTCTCCCTCAAAATGTAGGTTTTGCGAAAGCCATTAATATTGGTTTAAAAGGGACAAAAGGGAAATATGTCGCACTTCTCAATAATGATACGAAGACAGATCCCCATTGGTTAGAATCGCTACTAGTCGGTATAGAGTCTTTACCGGGAGTTGCTGCGTGTGCATCAAAAATGATTAATTTTTATGATCCACTTCTTATCGACGGATGTGGTGATGTCATAAATATTGTCGGACAAGGAAGAGCACGAGGACAGGGGAAGAGGGACGTAGGGCAATATTCGAAACGGGAAGAGATATTTTCTGTTTGTGCTGGGGCGGCATTGTATAAAAGGGAGGTTTTTGAGGATGTAGGTTTCTTCGATGAAGATTTCTTTGCGTATTTTGAGGACCTTGATTGGAGTTTCAGAGCTCAACTTGAAGGGTTTACATTTTTATACGTTCCTGATGCGGTTGTGTATCATGTCCATGGAGCTACTGCAAAC
>DATDVM010000046.1:0-2610 GCA_035290005.1 Patescibacteria group bacterium
GAAAGATGCGTTCCATTCGATGAATAGATAAATGGTGCAGTTACAATGCGGAACCTCTTCTGTGGGAGAAGAAACTTAGCTTCTTCTGCTTTTTTCCTGGTTTCCCGGGTCACCACGACACATTCGATGAACGGGTCATCTTGCAAAATACCAAACGGATGATCTAATGGAATAATGTGTGCCCGCTCTAGATATCCATTCTTGGTAAGAAATGCTTGTACGTTTCTTACCCGTATGTCGTAGGGTTCAATCAGCTTAGAAAGAATTTTCTCCTGATGCAAGTTCTTTGTCGTTACGCCAATAAAGACAGAAGAAGAAAGGGAAAATGCCGTAGTAAGAAGCGCTTCGTGACCTTTATGAAACCGATCAAAAGTTCCACCGACAGCAGTCTTCTTGAATCGATATCCTGCCATGGGTCTTATCGACGCTCTTTGATATCTTTTTCTGATAGTCTTAAAAGAAAACGCTCGGCTTCCATGCCCGCGCGGCATCCGTCTCCGACAGCAGTTGCGATCTGTTTAAAGTAGCCGTCTTCACATTCTCCAGCAGCAAACACACCTTCAACGTTTGCATGCTTCCGTTCATCGACAATAAGATGACCGCTTGGGGTCATGGCGAGCTTTCCTTCAAAAAGGGCTGTGTTCGGGGTTTGACCGATAAAAACAAAAACCCCGTGTACAGAAATCGTATCTTCATTCTGAGTCTTACTATTCCAGATTCTCACTTTTTCGATCGATTCTTTTCCTTGAATCTCTTTTAGTTCCGTATTCCATAAAAATTGGATCTTTTCATTCTTTTTCGCAAGCTCTTGTAACACCGGCGTCGCCCTAAGCGAATCCCGACGGTGTGCGAGAATGACTTTTTTACAAAACTTGGTTAAAAAAAGTGCCTCTTCGATAGCGGAGTCACCTCCGCCAACAACCACGACATCCTTCTCGCGGAATAACGGCCCGTCACACGTTGCACAATAGGAGACACCCCTTCCAGTAAATTCTTTCTCACCAGGGATGTGCAGTTTTTTTGGCGTAGCTCCAGTCGTCACGATTACTGAGTCAGTGCGGTATTCTTCTTTTGTTGTTCTTATCCGAAAAGGCTTATGGGTAAAATCAACTTCCTTCACAACGTCTGTCACAAGCGTTGCACCCCACCGTTTCGCTTGCTTTGCTAGCCTGTCCACAAGTTCTGCACCCGAGATAGGCTCTGGAAATCCGGGATAATTTTCAACCGTCCAAGTAAGGGAAATCTGGCCGCCGAGTTCCGGGCCTACAAATACCTTTGGTGACAGTCCTGCGCGACCGGTATAAAGCGCCGCAGTCAAACCTGCGGGACCAGACCCAATAATAAGAAGCTTTTCTTCTTGCATAACTTCATTCCTTTCTTTCATTGTATCATTGCAGCAAAGAGAAAAATGCGATCAGGGAAGAAAACGTATTCGTCAAAAAGAGCATCCCAAGAATAACAAGAAGAGTTGCAATACCTCTTGAAAAGAGCATCATATATTTCTTTGCGCGGATAAAAAAAGGAAGGGCATACTCTACAGCAATTCCAAGAAACAAAAAAGGAAGCGCGAGTCCCAAAGAGTAAAAACCGAGAAGGAAGATACCGGAAGATGGCGTTCCTGTTGTTCCGGCCGCAAGAGTTAAAATTGACCCAAGAATCGGACCGATACATGGAGACCAACTCGCCGCAAAAGAAGATCCTATAAGGATCGACCCAATGTATGCAATTGTTTCACCTCGATGTACAGGTATTTTGTACACTCGCTGCAATCTTGGAATTTGTACAAGTCCGAGAGAAAAAAGTCCAAACACAACAAGAAACAACCCCGAGATTCTGATGAGAAAAACTCTGTATGACACAAAAAGTTTCGAAAGAGATCCCAACGATGCACCCAGAAGTAAGAAAACAATTGTGAACCCACAGATAAAAAGAATGGTGTGCAACAAAATCCTCTTCCGCGTCGCAGGAGTTGGAGAAACAAGCTCGTAAGATGAAACCCCAGCAAGGTACGAAATAAATCCTGATACAACCACTACAACGCAGGGGCTCGCGAACGACGCGATACCAGCGAGGAAGGCAACCAAAAACGTGAGATGTGATCCTGTCACACTATCCAAAAATGCTCCTTTAGGATGTACTTTTTACATTTTTCTCACCGATAAGAAGCACACAGAGAGCTCCAACCGCAGCGACGAAGAATCCAGTCTGGAGAGGAAAACCAAGAGTCAAAGCTCCTGCAAGGAATAAAATTGTCATTAAATGCGCGAAACTTATTGCAAGCTCACGGAGGATAAGGTATTCAAAGGGTTCGTATTGAAGCGCTTCCTGATATACCATCACGTCAAAGGGCATCCACATAAAATTTTGTGATAGTTTTGAGACAATATCAAGCCCGAAAAGCGCTCCCAGAGATCTTGTCAGTGCTTTTGCAATCCAAAGCGCAGCATGTAAGATCGATCCTATCCGAAAAATGTTGATATTTTTCTTAGTATCCGCAAATATACCTGCAATCCAACACGTCAAAAGAGAGATAAAAAAGACTACTGAGGTTAAAAATCCTAAGGTCAGGTAACTCTCTATGGCAAGAAAGAAAAAAAGTGGCCAGACAAT
>DATDVM010000047.1:0-4951 GCA_035290005.1 Patescibacteria group bacterium
CAACGGGATTTTTAGGTGCTCTCGTCACAACCCCTGCGATACCCACATGGTATGCTACCTTGCAGAAACCTGTCTTTACTCCGCCGAATTGGCTATTCGGACCAGCTTGGACAACACTCTATATTTTTATGGGAATAAGTCTTTTCCTCGTCTGGAGGAAGTGGATGCAGCATCCCCTTGTTCCTCGCTCGCTCCTTCTTTTCGGTATACAGCTTATCATGAATCTTGGTTGGTCAATTGTTTTCTTTGGTCTCAAATCTCCTCTTTTTGCATTCGTGCACATTATCATCTTATGGTGTTTTATCATTCTCACCATAATCAGCTTTTTTAAGATATCTCGTGTTGCCGGGCTTCTTCTAATTCCATATCTTCTCTGGGTCACGTACGCCTCAATTCTGAATGGAAGTATTGTTTTCCTCAACCGATAGCCTGATAAAAGGACTTTTCTTCAAGAAAAAAACCTACTACAATAAAAAACGAAAGGACACAAAAATGCGTGTTGCTTTTTTGTTTAACGTCAGACACATATATCCCGATCCGAATAATCCTGCCTCTCAGAGGGAGACAGATTTCGACGATCCCAAAACGATAGAATATATTACGTCACACTTGCGACGATGTGGCTATGACGTGCTTCCGATTGAAGCAAATGAAGAAGCGTATCTGACGCTCTACAAGGAACGAAAGGCTATCGACGTTGTATTTAACTATGCGGAAGGAATTTACGGAAGAGATCGGGAATCGCAAATTCCTGCCATGCTTGAGATGCTTCAGATTCCCTATACAGGATCAGGCCCGCTTACACAATCATTGGGTCTTCATAAAGTGAAGGCAAAAGAAGTTGCCATGGCTCACCATATACCAACGCTTCCGTACCAACTTTTCAAAACAGCTTCCGATGAAATCCTTCAGGAACTGACATTTCCTCTTATAGTCAAGCCAGTTGCGCAGGGATCATCGGCCGGTATTACAAATAAAAGCGTTGTTCAAACAAAAGAAGAGCTCATACTACAAATCGACTGGGTCATTACCTCGTTTCATCAACCAGCACTCGTCGAACCGTTTTTAACCGGTAGAGAGTTTTCCGTTCCGATGATCGGAAATCCGCCAGCGCTGCTTCCTATAATAGAAGCTGATCATTCGTCTTTACCAAAAGAGTATCTTCCGCTTGATTCCCTTGAAGTCAAATGGTTCCTGGAGGAAGAATCTCCTGAAAACCATCTTCGCTGTCCAGCCCCGATAGAGGACTTGCTATATAAAAAAATTGAGGAAATTTGCCTTCATACCTGGGAAGCGTTAGAAGTACGTGATTGGTGCAGGATAGACATCCGCTGTGATGAAAGGGACAACCCCTATTTTCTGGAACTTAACTCGCCTCCGGGAATGATACCACCGGAAATCTCAACGACTTCTTATTTTCCGCTTGCTGCGCGGGTCGCCGGGATGGAATATGACGACCTTCTGAAAAAAATAATTGAAATAACCCTTGATCGATCCCGAAAGAACCATTCCTATAGCTTCTGAGTTGCGAGTTGTCCGCAAGCAGCGTGGATCTCGTCACCCATCGTCACACGGATTGTTGAGGAGATGCCCTGATGCGTGAGGATTTCCTGAAATCTGCGGGCTTGGTTTCTGCTGGGTCTTTCGAATTGTCCGTCGGGAATCGGATTATATGGAATTAAATTGACGTGGGCTGATTTACCACAGAGGAGACGGGAAAGCTCCAACGCATGTTCCTCCTGATCATTCACCCCTTTTAATAAAACATACTCATAGCTCACTCTTTTATGTGTGCTGTTTGTGTATGTATCAAGAACTTTCAAAAGGATCTCGAGAGGATAGACTTTTGCTACCGGCATCAGTGTTTCCCGGAGTTTCTGGCTAGGCGCATGAAGGCTGATCGCAATTTGTCCGCCGAAGCCGTGGGAAAAAAGCGTTTCGAGCTGCGGGACATAGCCTGAACTACTCACCGTAATTCGTCTGTCGCTCATCCCGAATTTCTTCGGATCAGTAAGGATTGCGACTGCCTTTTCGACTTCTTCAAGATTGAGCATTGGTTCGCCCATGCCCATAAAGACAACCTGTGAAACCTGCACGTCTTCTTTTTTCAAAAGCCTTTGGAAAAATAACACCTGATCGACAATTTCCTGGGCTGAAAGTTTTACTAGAAAACCCATTCGTCCTGTCGCACAAAAAACACAACCAACAGGGCATCCGACCATACAGCTGACACAAACCGTATTTCGTCCGTCTTTATGACGCATAAGGACGGCTTCAATGTACTGTCCGTCAGCAACTCTTTTCATCAGAGCTTTATAGGTATCTTTTGTTGACGAAATATGAAGTTTCTCTAACGTGAGGCTCGAAAATACGAGGTTTGCTTTGAGCTCTTCTCGTAATTCAATCGGCCAAGTCGTGAGCTCATCAAAAGACGAAATAGCCTGCCCGTAAAACGCTAGATAAAACTGATTCAGCCGAAATGACGGAAGGTTGTGTTCTTTCGCAAACTGTTCAATCATCTCTCGTATTGTACCATCCCGAGCTTCTTGCTTTTTTCATCTTCATCACCTTGAATAGAGGTAAGAGCTTATCATATGCACGTAGTCCGTTCATTTGTCTCTTTAACTCCGTCCCATTCAACACTCCTGACGTATGGGCTCATTATGTTTCTTATCTCGACAGGGGATGCCATTTTAAGCTATGCCGTACCCGTCTTTCTCGAAGAAACGCTCTCTAATCCTTTCTGGATGGGCATTATCCTTTCAACTTCTTCTGTTGTCGGACTTTTGGCTGACCTTTTTATCGGTGAGTGGTGTAAAGAAAAAGGATATTCATTCTTCCTATGCTGGATGTTTGTGATGGCTGCGGCTTTCCCATTATCACTGCTGTTTCTCCCGGCCGTTGTTCCTGTTTTTATCCTTGCCATGGCATTTTGGGGAGTGTACTACGAGCTGATCCAATTTGCGAATTATCATTTCGTCCACACGTTCTTGACGCGACATCAACACGCGTCAGCCTGGGGAATTCTTTCACTTTTCTTTAGTTTTGCTTACTTTCTTGGCCCGATACTCGCAGGAAGATACCTGGACGACTCTCTTAAGACGCCGTTTATTGTGGCAATCCTCATCCTCACATGCGGACTTTTAAGCTTTATGTTGTTTCTCCATCGGTATCATGAGAAAGGAACCTACCAACAAAGGCGACCTATGCGAAAAAATATCTTCACGGAACTTCAGGTATGGACTGTTTTATTCCGTCCCCTTTGGCCACTCTGGTTTTTTCATCTCACACTAAACCTCGTCGACGCAACGTTTTGGTCTATCGGAACCGTTTTCTCAGAACAGCTACGCTCGACGCATCCTTTCGGAGAATTCTTCTTTGTCGCGTATATGCTTCCGGCACTTGTCGTCGGTTTTTTTGTCGGAAAATTAGCCCAACCGTTTGGCAAGAAAAGAATTGCCTTCCTCGCAGGTCTCGGATGTGGATTTTTCCTCTTCTTCGCAGGACTCACAACACACGTACCGCTCCTTCTTCTTTTTGTGTTCCTTTCATCCATCTGCAGCGCCCTTGCCTCTCCTGAACTTTCAGCGACTTTCGAAGATTACGTATCACGGCTGGGAAATCTTGGGAACGAACTTGTCGGGCTTAACCAAACAGCAAGTAGTATCGCTTATATTATCGGCCCCGTCCTTGCAGGAGGAATCGCTGTTCTTCTCGGGTTTCAAAAAACGTTTACCATTATGGGTGCGCTTCTCGTTCTTACCTCGCTTCTTTCCATCCTCGCGACACCTCGAAAGATCCACCTGCCTCAAAAGAACCTTCAGGAAATTTCGTCAACCAAAGGTTAATGCTCTAGGACGGTAATACGTGGTTTAGAAGTTGCTTCTATCAACGCCTTTCCACCGATAGGAAATGTTATTTTGGGGTCTGTATGGCCGAAATCAAGCTGTGCAAGAACAGGAATGTGTTGAAGCTCTTTCTTTGTCTCGATAATTTTCTGTAAGAGTTCACCTGTGACTTTGCTTGCGTTCTGAAACCGTCCGATCACAATCCCGCGAACGTTTGAAAATCCCGGCTGATGGATGAGAGCTTGCAGCATACGGTCAAAATGATGTGCCTGTGATTCCTCGTCATCCTCTAGGAAAAAAATCGAGTCAGTAAGATCAGGCATATACTCAGTTCCAAACAAAAGGGAGAACGTACTCAAGTTTCCGCCAACGATTCTTCCTTCAGCGTTTCCTTCATGGATGATTTGCCAGCCCGGATTTGTCCTGAGCGTCCGTTTGTCCTGGTCAAGATACCATGCGTCATCGCTCCACTGCGCTGATGGGGTAATGTCGTAAGGCGTATCCGAGAAAAGACATTTGGAGACATATTCGAGCGTATAGTCCATATACGACTTTTGTCCGAAGCTTGAATAATGCGGTCCGTAATAGGTGACAAGGCCTGACTTTGCCAACATTACATTTTGAAGAGCAGTAATGTCAGAAAATCCGCAGAAGATTTTCGGATTCTTTTGTATCAGATTCCAGTCGAGATACCGCAGTAATTGATTTGAGTTAAACCCGCCTATCGAAGTAAAAATTGCGTGTATGGTTTTGTCGGAGAACGCTTGGTGAAGATCGTTTACGCGGGACTCAATTGATGAGGAATTGAATTCGTCTTTTTCCTTAAGATGTGGTAAGAATCGAACCTGCAATCCCAGATCTGATAGTCTTTTATTCGCAATCTCTTGTGTTTCAGGAGAAAGAATCGAGAAAGAACGGGAAGGAGAGATAACCGCAATCGTGTCACCTTGCTTGAGTTTTGGAGGATAAATAATCATCATAACCTTTTTGTGGGTGGTATAGGATTCGAACCCATGACCTTCTGAATGTAAGTCAGACGCTCTGCCAACTGAGCTAACCACCCAATCAATTCGTGTTTGGGGAATGAGTGTGCGGACTAGAGG
>DATDVM010000048.1:0-12625 GCA_035290005.1 Patescibacteria group bacterium
TCCCTTCAACTGCATTTTCCGCCCCTGCTCCGAAGAAGGAAAAGACGCTCTTTCGGAATCGTCTTTCAAAAAAGTCACGAACAATACCAAGGGATGGGTGTTTCAATTTGAGCACATGCTCTGCTAAGAAAAAACTGGGAAGGGTGGAAATGAAAACCAATATCAAAGAACACAGAAGAAGCGTCGAAAAACCAAAACTGGTAATAACAAATCCTCCAAAAAGAGGAGCAAGGGCTCCAGCAATTTGTTCCACCACCCTGATTCCCCCAATCTCATGACCAAACCTCTTTCGACTTCCTTCTTCAACAAATACAAGATGGTACGGAATCCAATAGAAAGGAACAAGGATTCCCACAAGGATCGAAGCGGGGAGAAGAAGGTAAAAATAATCCTCAGCAAACACAAGTGCTAAAAGATGGAAAAGAAGAAGTGTGTTCCCTATGACAATCGAAGCACGAACACCAAATCGAGATAAAAACCTGCTCGCAGGAATAGTGGAAAGAAGAATTGTCACCCTCATAAGAGCAAAGTATAGAAAAACTCCAGTCAGTTGGAGGGAAAGACTGATACCAGGGAATTGAACCTGCAAAAGTCGCAGAATATATATAGGAATAAAAATTCCCAAAGACCCTACCGCAAAAGATCGCAAGCCGGAAGTGGTATAGATCGGGGCTAGTCTGCTCGCTATGAGGTGTGGAAGATGAAGAAGTTGGTGTGGTGTATATCGGTGCATTCTTTTTCTACTTGCTATCTAGTGTGACGAAGGGCTTTTTCTCTGTCAAGAGACCTTTTCAGTGCCCCTTGGGCAGTTACCTGTGCGGATTGGAAAACAGGATTAAACCCAATGTTCTCGAACAAAACGCCTAAAAGAATTTGTTGTTTGACACTCGCAGCTTTCATCGCCTCAACGCTTTCTAAATTTCCATCCAAACCCACTCTTTTGCTGAGCCGTTCCGTCTCGAAGGACAAAAGCTTCACTTGATCTTCAGTCTTCGTGTTCTCGCCTTCCTCCTGAAGATGGATAGTCTCGGCGAGTCTGTTTTCTAAAAGAGAAATTTCGTAGAAAAGCCGTTCATCGTGCGGTTGGAGAGATTTCGTTGCCTCCTCTTTCCAAGTCTTTAAGAAATAAAGCATGTCTCCTGGAAGAAGCCTCGGTGTATACGTCGAAAAATCCTGTGTTTGTTCTTTCACTATCGCCTTGTCCTCAGACAATGTATATTCCAGATATTGATCAAAGACGTGTACGGCAGCAAGGACAGTAACGGTAACCGCTTTCTGCTCCTCGAATAGCTTTCCTTCTCTTGCGACAGAAAATTCCCATGTATACGTTTGAGGTTCAAAAGGGGCATAAAGCAGGAAAGAAAAAGCTTCATCCTTTCCGGGTTGTATAATACTCGACGAGAGGGGTGTATCAATAAGTATTTCACCGTCTTCGTACGTTCCATAAAGTGAATATCCATTGCCTTCTCTCCATGTCGTGTTTCCAGTATTTCGAACACGGACGGAAACTTCGTACGGTTTTCCTGAAAGAAGAGTGTCGGGAATATCAACAGCGAGAAATTCAGCTTTATCCAGCGTATTCACCGCTGGACTTCCTTCTTTTTTAGAAATCTTTCTCAATTCATCATACTGCGGATAGGTGCTTCCGTCTTCTTTGAGAAACGAGAAACGGTTGAACGGTTCTTGAAAATATCCCAAAGCAAATGGTGTTATCGCCGTAATGGAGGGATCTTCCCATGAGGAACGGAATGCCTGTGATACGTAAGTCGCCACTGTTTGAGGGGAAAGACGTGCGCCGTTTTTATATCCGTCAACGGTATGTTGCCACCCGGTTTCAGTAATAAAGACCGGGAGCTCTACGCCGAAACGTGTCTTTAGAAACTGTATCTCATGTTTGTATCCCTGTATTGTCCCTCGTCCTGAAGCACCTGGTGAACCTGAGAATTCTGGATTCGGATATGAATGGGACGACCATCCATCAATCCTCGAAAAAATCCCAGGTACTGCCCTCTCCATCTCCAATAAATATGTATATTCGTCGAGAGAAAAATGATCGAGGCTTGGAGCGGAAGCATCAAACCCTGCATTAAGTACAAAAAAATCCGGATTTTCTTCTTTCAAAGCCTGTGCGGTCTCGTTCAACACAACCGCGTACTCTGAAGGCTGTATCACTCCACCCCATTCTTTCGCATGGTTCGGCTCGTTATAGATAATCACATACCTATTTTTCACCGGCCAGGAAAGACTGTTTAAAAAATTCGCCCAGTTTGTTGCATCTTCACTCACCGGTTTTTCCCAGGTATCCCCATTCGGAAGAGTTGCCAACCGAATAATAGGAATAAGATGAAGACTCTCAAGTCTGTCAAAAAATGGTTGCCACCTATTTACATCCCGCTGATCCTTCCGAATCACGACCGTCACGTATCCCCAATCGCCACCGGATGAGTTTACTAAATCTGAAGCCTTCTCAATGAGAGACCCGTCAACCGTATGTATACCTACTTTATTGTTTGGGTAAGACAAAGGACTTACTGTGCCGTACGAACCAGAGGAAGTAACTGCATATACTGGTCTTTGGAGAAGAATGAAGAAAAAGAGAAAACAACAGACGCTTCGAATGCTTCGCATATACGGTATTGTATCATGCGAAAACGATTACCCTTTTTGTTTCTTTTCTTTTTTAAGCGTCTCATCAAGGCGCTTAAGGATTTCTAGATCCATTAGATCAAGGACCCGATCTTTTTCAAAAGACTGAGGTGTCTCTTCAAAGATCCTCTCCATCTCTTCATCACCTCCAGCATAAGTGTATCAGCAAAAGATGAGAATAAGATGAAAGGCGCATTAAAAATTGATGAGAAAATACTCTTATTACATCGACTGCAAGGCGAATACCTCGAACTTCAGTTCGGCAGATGAACCTCTGCCTCAGCGAAGCTGAGGGAGAGCAGCCACGTAAGACGGAAACCCCACACTTTCGTGTGGGAAGAATGTCATTTGGGAATCGCCCGCTTTCGAGTAGCGACTTCCTCAAAATCGCTTCTATGGGACAGCTCGTCTTTCAATTTCCTGATCTGTGTCTCGACAGAGTCAACCGCATCAATCAGTACCCCTTCGAGCTCTTTTCCCTTTCTTTGGGCAAAAAGAGTTTTCTGCGGAAGAACGACTTCGACTTTTATCCTATATCCAAGGTTCGGATCTTTCCCAAAGACCACTCGTGCGAACTTTGCATCATCGGCAAAATCAACGAGCAACTTGTCCAGCTTAGAAATCTTTTGACCTGCAAGCTGATTCATGTACTCTGTAATTTCCATCTGTTTTCCAACCAACTGCAGTTTCATCAAAAACCTCCTTTTGCTCTTTGTTTTTTAGTGGTAGTGTTACGATAGCTTGGGATATGCTGAGTGAAAAGATGAAGCTTCATACTGTCTGTTGTCTCGACTGGATCATAGCATCAAGCCTTCTCTCTGTCAAAAGTCGAGTAAGGTCAAACATGCCTTCCACTTGTTCTTTTAAAAGGTCTATTCTTTTCATCCATTCTTCCTCTGTTTGATATCTACTTGAAAGCCATTCCTCATATCCCTGGGACTTAATTTCATCTTGAAAACGATCTGGATCCTCCCATTCGTACCCCTCGACACTTCGATACGAAATCTTCATTCCCGCATCCTGGAGGAGAAGTGGCCACTCACCACACACGCCGAATCCTCTTTCTTTTGAGGATCGAAGAAGAAACGTCTTTGCTTTTTCGGAGAGAAGACAAGCTCCTGCTGTAATATCGACATTTTTTCTGAGAAGTTGAGAGGCAACCGTATTAATTGCTGATTCAGTAAGCTGCCACGAAAAAGGATGAGTTTGAAAAGCACGATCAGTTCTCCCAAGAATAAGGAAATCTCCCTGTACCCACTTCAGAACGTCCTTAAGCTCAGACGGATATTCTGATACCCAGTGGAGCATCCTATCAAGGTCCGAACAGTGATACACTTCTTGTCTCTCAGCGTGTTGTAACGCAACTCTT
The DNA here is from genome assembly GCA_035290005.1 of Patescibacteria group bacterium. Lineage (GTDB taxonomy): Bacteria > Patescibacteriota > Microgenomatia > DATDVM01 > DATDVM01 > DATDVM01. The sequence goes on from DATDVM010000048.1 coordinate 4,016, forward strand.
CTTCCCTCCCCGTATAGAGACTCTCTCAGCTCTACGTCCCACCCAAGCTTCTTCATACGCGAGATTGTTGTCTCTGACGTCATTGGGGTTGCACAAATAGAAATCCGTGAATAAAACTGTGATAGTGCACGGCCGTACTTTTCAAGGACTTGAAGATATCGACCGTCAGGGTCATGAAGAGGACAACATAAAGCAACCATTCGTTTCCTCTCAAAAGGAGGATCTTCTTATCATAAGAAATCGGGACAAAGAAACGCAAGACCTACACAGAAACACACTGCTCGTGATACGAGCAAAAACTTATTCCTTTGTGATCAGTATCCTTTATATGCCTGGAAAAAAACATGACACAGGAGGCGTCCTGACAATGTCCGCACCCGTATAAGTGTCCGAGTTCATGTACAACCTCTTTCAGTACCCGTTCAAAAAAAAGTTTCTCATTCTCTTTCCCCGTATCAAATACGGGATGAAGACGCATCAAAGAGACGACAGCGACATTCCGTCTGACATCTGCCTGGCCGAACATGTAGTGATATCCGGGAGCATACAAATCACCTTCGATAATGCCAACAATTTTGCATGACGTATCATGAGGGAGTGAGAACAAGAACTCAAAAATTTTTTCCGCCCCATATTGTCCGCGTTTCCGATCAAACGCCTGGTATGGGACAGCCTGTTCAGGGTGTATCTCCACGGTAAACGTTTGAATAAGTGCTTGCCGTAAAGTACTGAGAAGTTCAGTATCAACAAACCCTATTGGTACGAGAGTAATAGCATCGCTCATGAATGTGAGCACCTATTGTATTATCATACACTATTAGGGAAGACTAACGGGGAGATAGAAATCTTATCTTGATTCCTTTGTCGAGAGAAACTGATCAACTGAACGGGAGTCTTTGATCCCAAGGACCTGAAAGGGTTGTTTCTCTGCCTTCTGGGGAATAAAGTTAAAGATAATTTTTCCATCTTGAAACAAACGAATAAGATATTCTTTTCCCTCTGAAAACTGAGGGTCTTGTTCTTTAAGTACATCCACACTAAAAAGAATCCCCCATGCACTGCTCGCGCCCTGATTTTTCGGACTCATTTGCACAAGAAGTGTTCCCTCTGGTGCTTCAGTCACACACACGGGACAGAATAAAGCTTTCAGCGCGTCTTGAGTAAACGGTTCCATAGAACGAAACTCAATCGAACTTCCTTTACATGAACACCACACATACCAGGGTTCCTGGGCCATATCTCCTCCTTTTAGCTTCGATGAAAAATATATAAACGAAGTGGAAGATTCTTTCGTGTTGTACTATATCATGCTCACAAGGAAACGGTCAAGGAAATCTCATGAGAAATCGTACAGGGTGTCTTTCCGTTGAGGTCCGTAGAAAATCGAAGCGATGAGCCACCCAAAAACGAATCCCCCAACATGAGCTCCGAAGGCTACACCCCCCATCATGTCAGGCGAGACAACTGATGCAACACTGTTAAAAAGCTGGGTAATGAACCAGTACACCAGCATAATAGGCGCTGCTATCGTTGTCACGGTTGCAAAACCGAAAAATGGAATAAGCGTTTCAATTTTGGCGTGCGGAAAAAAAACAAGATAGGCTCCCAACACTCCCGCGATTGCTCCTGATGCGCCAAGCATAGGAATGTCAATAGATGAGCCCATCATCCCTTGGAGGAAAAACTGAACAAGGGACGCAGCAATCCCGCTGGCAAGATAAAAAATAAGAAAACGGATATGGCCAAAAGTTGCTTCTGCGTTATCTCCGAACACCCAAAGAAACCACATATTTGAAAGAATATGTATAAAACCTCCATGAAGAAACATAGAGGTAAGAAAGGGTGTGAATGTTGAAGGATCAGTCACCTGTACACGAGATGGAATAAGTGCGTAGGACGTAATGAACACTTCCAAATTTTGTGAAGTTAGTTCGAGCCAGAAAACAATTGCATTCACTGCAATAATGAGAAGCGTAATAAAAGGAAATGTGTTGGAATGTTCGCTGTCACGGAGTGGAAACATGTTCTTTCGTCTTCCTTCGTGCCCTGTATTGTACCCCTTCCTGTCTAGTCGGCGAAATTTTGCGTATACATCTTCCCATGCATGCCACCATCAACAACACCTATCCCTACTCTTGAGTAGTCTGGAGAAAGAATATTCTCTCTATGCCCTTCGCTATTCATGAGACCAGTATGTGCAATAACCGTGTTGGGTGCTAGGGCGAGATTCTCACCAGCGATCACAAAAGAAATACCCCCTCTCCGTAACCTATCCGCCGGTGTTTCTCCTTCGGGATTGACATGAGCAAAATATCCTCTCGCGAACATATCGGCGGAATGTTTCCGGGCAACCAAGCTGATTTCTGTATCAAACGTCAAAACTCGTAGTCCCCGTTTCATCCTCTCCGCATTTACCAAACGAAAGAGTTCTTGTTCCGCTTCGGCATCCACGGTCATGTCGCTGAGCTTAAAACGAAGGTCAACCACCTCATCGCTTTGGGGGCGGATCGTCAAGAACGTCATCGTATCCTGAATTGCCTCACCAAATACCTTATTCACCATATACTCTACACTCGACGCCTGAGAAAGCATCCAGGGAGCGAAATTTGACTGCATGATGTCCTGTCTGACAGAGCTACTAATCGGGACGTTAATCGCGAGCGTCAGAAAGAAGAGAGAGAGGACGAAACCTTTAAGAAATCCCGGAAGGAAACCTAACACTCGATAGAGGAAAGAATCAAATGTTTCCCGCGGGATTCGTGTCAAAAAGAATCCGGCAAAGAAATAGATCATACTTTCAATCGCGACACCCAATAAAAGGAAAGAAAGGGCATTCGAGAAACTTCGGGCAAGAAGAAAACTTCGAAAGAGAAAAGATCCTACTGTATCGTACCAAAGAAAAGCTCCAACCAACGAAAGAAGAAACCCGATAAGCTCAATAAGGGCCAGAAAGAAACCTTTTTTTGTACCATCGATGAGAAAGTATCCCCAGCAGGCGATGAGGATAACATCTACCCACACTCCATTCACTCGTAAGAAATCCTTTCTTTATATGTGTGTAACAAGTCCTATGGTTTCAGATATAACCCGTATACCGCAAGAAGCGTTGCAACGAGCGTGTACTGTGTGGATGCTAAATACACATCACTTCCCGTAACCGCCCCTACACCAGCGAGCACAACCGCGACAACCGATAACGCCATAAGAAGCTGAGAAAGCTGTTTGTTGGGAGCCATGTTTCTCACCCCCCTTCTTCATCCATTATAAAGTGAGCTCTCGAAAAAAGGAAATTACCTTCGGACTGACACTCCGTGCTTGGGACATACTTTTGTGAGTGGGCAGATGGAACAATATGGCCGGACAGGGGTACAGACTGTTTGACCGAACGCGACAAGAAGTTTATTGTAAGAAAGCCAATGCTTCCTTGGAAGAATGCTTCGAAGAACATTTTCTGTCTCTTCCGGATGTTTTGTTGAAACATATCCCCACCTATTTGAAATACGATGAACATGCGTATCGACACATATCCCGGGTTTTTTGAATGCTTCAATACGAACAAGGTTTGCGGTTTTCCGTCCAACACCAGGAAGAGAAAGAAGCGCATTAAAGGACTGAGGAACAGTTCCGTGGTATTTCTTGATAAGGATATGTGATATCTGTTTGATGGTTCTTGCTTTCCTCTTATAAAATCCGACAGGATAAATAAGCCTTTCTATCGTCGAATCAGAAAGAAGTATCATCCTCTGTGGTGTATGTTCATGAACGAAAAGACGCTTTGCTGCTTTTTCCGTTGTTTTGTCTTTTGTCCGAAGCGAGAGAATTGTTGCGATCAGAAGTTCATATGCAGTTTTCTTGTCATCAGCAAACTGGGAGATAACAGGAATGTCTTTTCCTATAACGACTTTCTTCACCTGTTTAAGGGCATTGTCAATTGAAAAACTCATGCTACTTGTAGAACCGTTACCTTCGTTTCTCCGACGCGGTCACCCAAACGTTCGGCATCGGCAAGAGAGCCAATGATCACACCATAATGCATCGGAACGACGTGTTTCGGATGAAACAACTCTATTGCTTCCTTCGATTCATCTGCTGTCATTACATAGGTACCAGAAACGGGAAGAAATGCAAGATCAATCCCTTTCGGAAGATCGGCCATTTCCGGGATTACATCAGTGTCTCCAGCGTGATAAACCGTCACTCCTTCTATGGTAAGAAGAACTCCAATTCCTTTCATATCTCTGGGGTGAAAAGGGATTCCCGGTGAACGAAATTTGTTGACATTATACGCCGGAACAGCTCGAATCTGTACCCCTTGGATGACGCGCTCTTCGCCCGGCTGCAAGAAATATGTTTCCTGAAACAATATCCCTGAAATTTTGTCTTTTGTTCCATTACTACCTATGTACAGAGACTGTGGAGTCGTTACGTTTCGAAGATCCTCTGGACTACAGTGATCAAAATGTTCATGCGTGACACAGACAATGTCTGCTTTCATACTAGTCGTAACCTTGTACGGATCAATCATGACCCGAATCTTTCCTTCCAAGAGAAATCCATCATGCCCGAGATACGTCACTGTTATAGGCCCGATCTTCACGATTATTCCTTTTTCGCTTCGTGTTGCTCTAGACATTTTTGTAAGACCGAAAATCCTAGAAGGGCACATTTCACCCGTGCCGGAGTCAACTGTACTCCAACAAGTTTCAACATCTCATCGGGAGTCATTTTTTGTATCTGTATAAGTTTTTTCCCTCGGACATGCTCCATCAGCATCGACGTTGCGGCTATACTAATTGCACATCCCGACCCATGAAATGCAACATTCTTCACCGTTCCACCGTGAACTTCAAGATCGATGCCGATCTCATCACCGCAAAGAGGATTTGCCTCAAAGACAGAAACCGTTGGATGTGAAAGATGTCCAAAACCAATTGGATGCTGATAATGGTCCAGAATGTGTTCCCGATAGAAATCCATTATGTCACCCTGAATGTTTTTTTTGCTTTTTCCAAAGACTTCACAAGCGCATCAATATCTTCCTTTGTGTTGTAGAAATACAGACTCACCCGTGCTGTTGCGTTTGTCCCTAGAGTACGAAGAAGCGGCTGGGCACAATGATGGCCAGCGCGAATAGCGATACCATCCTGGTCCAGAAGTGTTGAGAGGTCGTGGGGGTGAATGGAGGCAAGATTAAAAGCAATCACTCCCCCTTTCATCTTTGCATCGCGTGGTCCATAGATTCGTATGTGCTTCACTTCTTGGAGCGCCTCTAACGCATATCCTGTCAGCTCTTCTTCATATTGATGAATTGCGTCAAGTCCCACCGATTCAAGATACTCTACTGCCGCTCGCAGTCCGGCTGCATCTGCAATATTGGGTGTTCCAGCTTCAAATCTCCAAGGTAAGTCGTTAAATGTTGCGTGATCAAAATATACTTCTTTTATCATATCTCCACCGCCCATAAATGGCGGCATCTCTTCTAAAACATTCTTTTTTGCGTACAACACGCCAATTCCAGTCGGGCCTAGCATTTTATGACCGGAACACGCAAGGAAATCACACCCTAAACTTTGCACATCAACTTTCATATGTGGAACGCTTTGTGCACCATCAACCAGTACGAGAGCGTTCGCCTGATGAGCTTTTTTTATGATTTCTTTGATTGGATTAACCGTTCCGAGAACATTAGACATATGTGTCACTGCAACAAGTTTCGTCTTTGGGGAAAGAAGATTTTGAAACGCTTCCATGTCAAGATACGATTCCTGTTGTAATGGAACAAACTTCAATACAATTCCTTTTTCTTTCGCGAGGAGTTGCCAGGGTATCAGATTTGAGTGATGCTCCATGTGTGTCAGAAGAATTTCGTCCCCAGTTTGAAGATGGGATCTTCCCCAACTGTAGGCAACTAAATTAATGGCTTCTGTTGTATTCCGGACAAAAATTATTTCCTCTTCCTTTTGCGCATGAATCAATTCTTGTACTTTTTTCCTAGCGCCTTCATAGGCTTCTGTTGATTCTTCCGCAAGAAGATGTACTCCGCGATGCACGTTTGCATTATGCAGACGATAGTGAGATGAAATCGCCTCGATTACAGTTGTCGGTTTTTGAGACGTCGCCGCACTATCGAGATAGATAAGCGGTTTTCCGTGAATTTTCCGTGTAAAAATAGGAAAATCTTTCTTCAGTAGTTCAGGTTGAAATTTTTTCTTCATGTTTTCCCCTCATTTGAGCTGATACTATCTGTGAGACCTCTTCTCTTATACCACATTCTGGCAACAGGGAAATGACCGTGTCAAAAAACCCTTCCACGATAAGATGCTCTGCCTCTTTACGTGATAAACCTCTTGTCATAGCGTAAAATATTTGTTGTTCGTCAACTTGTCCGACCGTTGCTCCGTGGGACGCCCTGACATCGTGCGATTCTATCTCGAGACTCGGAATAGAATCAGCTTTTGCTGCATCTGAAAGAAGCAATGAGTGGTCAGAAAGATAGGAATTCACCTGATTTGCCCCTTTTTCAATTTTTATCATGCCGTGAAATACTGAACGTGCTGTATCCGTATTCACTCCGTGCATCAGGGTATTCGCCAGTGTGTTGCCTACTTGATGATCGAGAAGCACCAAGAAGTCATGGTGAGAAGTGCCCCATCCCATATGCGTCCCATACACATGTGCTTCAGAACCCCGACCAGCCAGGTACACATCACTTTGGATCCGAGAAAACAACGTTCCAAACTGACCGAACCAGGAAGTCATCACTCCGTTATCTTTTAGTATCGACGTATAGAATGACATTGTTTGTGTCGTGCCGGGTCTCTGGAGAGAAAGAAGTGTGACATGCGCCCCTTCTTCTATATATAGAAAACAATTTCTTCCGACAAAAGAAGGAAGACTCGATTCAGGGAAAGACTCTCTTACAACGACTTCAGCGCCTTCCTCGATGAGAAGATAAGTTTCAACAAAATACGCGTACTTTGCTTTCGCAGGAATTTGAAGATCAACCGTTCCCCTCACCTTCAACCCCTTTGGAACCACAATGATGTGTTTCTCATGGGGCATTGCGGAAAAGAGAGAAGAAAATTTCACATCAGCAGAGGGCTTTCCCTTGGAAAGGAAACATGACTGAAAAGGATATGATTGTATCTTTTTGAGTGACCCGTTGGGTGTTACCGTCCAATAATTCATCGCTCGATCCGTCGAGGGAGCAATGTCTAAAGAGACGTCGAGAAGACTCGGATTTGTATATTTCCAGTTCTCTTCTTTGAGAGTCGGAAGTGGACTTTTCTCATACAGGCTGAAGGAATGTTCGTACGCTTTTTTCTCCATAGACAGTAAGGAAGAAAGAGATTTCTCAAAAAGATCCCGGGTAACTCCAAACAGTGTTTCCATTAACCGACCGAACCTTCCATCTCCAACTGAATGAGGCGATTCAGTTCCACCGCATATTCAAGAGGAAGTTCTTTAACAATCGGTTCAATAAACCCTGATACTATCATTGTAACAGCTTCATCGGCGCTTAAGCCTCTACTCATCAGGTAAAACAACTGCTCTTCACCGATCTTTGAAACCGTTGCCTCATGGCCGATATCGACCTGGCTTTCATCAATCTCCATATATGGATAAGTGTCCGTACGAGCCTGCTCATCCAGAAGAAGTGCGTCGCAGACAACTTTTGATTTCACTCGCTTTGCCCCCTGGACGACTTTAAGTAGACCCCGGTAGCTTGCCCGTCCTGTTTTCTTGCTTATTGATTTTGACGTAATCTTTGAAGACGTATCTGAAGCACGGTGAATAATTTTCCCGCCGGCGTCCTGATGCTGTCCCTCCCCTGCAAACGCAATAGAGAGAACTTCACCATGCGCCCCTCTTCCGACAAGATACACGCTCGGGTATTTCATGGTAATGCGTGACCCCAGGTTTCCGTCAACCCATTCCATCGTTGCATCCTCATACGCTACTGCCCGTTTCGTCACCAGGTTATAGACATTTTTTGACCAGTTTTGAATGGTCGTATAGCGAACCCTGGCTCCTTTCTTGACAATAATCTCAACCACTGCAGCGTGTAAAGAATCTGTCGTATAGATCGGTGCAGTGCATCCTTCAACGTAGTGAACGGTTGATCCCTCGTCCGCGATAATCAATGTCCGTTCAAACTGTCCCATGTTTTTCGCATTAATCCGGAAATATGCCTGAAGCGGGATATCTACATGTACCCCTTTCGGCACATAGACAAAACTCCCTCCACTCCATACCGCACTATTTAACGCGGAAAATTTGTTATCATGAGGAGGAATAATTGTTCCAAAATACCTTTTAAAGATATCCGGGTATTTTTTCAGTCCTGTATCAGTGTCGCAAAAAATCACTCCCTTTTTCTCCCACATCTCCTTGAGTTGGTGATAAACGACCTCTGAATCATACTGGGCACCGACGCCTGCAAGGAATTTTTTCTCTGCCTCAGGTATTCCAATTCGATCAAACGTCCTCTTAATATCTTTGGGGACGTCGTTCCAGTTCCTACTTTTCTTCTCCGATGGTTTGACGTAGTAATAGATATCATCAAAGGAAATACTCGAAAGATCAGCGCCCCATGTCGGCATCGGTTTT
>DATDVM010000049.1:0-10220 GCA_035290005.1 Patescibacteria group bacterium
GATTAAAAGTGAGAGAATACACAAAAAAATCGGTGAAAGTGTCTTTCTCATACCATACAGTTTTCAACTGATTATAAAGGAAACTGTCAAGGAGTAAAAGAGGGAAAGGGATAATTTGTTCATGGGAGGAAAATTAGAGGATGTGTCGCCGTTTCCAACAGGAGGTAACGATATATTGCCCATCGTTTTCTTGCTATTCATACAACAGATTTCATATCCACCCATATGCGCAATGCCAACTGTTGAACGTGGAACTATCCCCTCTTCAATCATGGAGGAGTTGAACGCCGCGACAAGTTCCTGTTTTGAGATGAGATATTGTTTCACCTTCGCTTGTGTATTAGTAGTGATGATAGGTGTCGTAAGTCATGTCGGTTTTCCCTTATATTACAAAAAAGGCCCCTGTCGTCAAGTAATCTTGTCGGTTGGAGCCTTTTTTTGCGATTTACCCTTTTTGGGTAAATCCTCTGCCCTTATGGAAAGGAGGTGCAAACTTGTACTATGGGAATTATATTATATCCTATAGGACATGTCAATATTCTTCTTTCTTTTCTACTATCTTTCTGTATAATGACAAATGTATGGCAAAATTTGGAGCACATCTCTCCATCTCCGGAGGATATATCAAGGCAGTTGAACGGATAGTTGAGTATGGTGGAGACTGTCTGCAGATTTTTTCCTCTTCTCCCCGTATGTGGAATGATGCCAAGATAACAAAAGATCAAAAGGACATGTTTCTGTCAGTTCGTGAGAGATGGCAGATAGACCCTATCTATTTCCATGCTGTATATCTAGTCAATCTTGCTGATTCTGGTTTAACCGGTGAAAGGTCTGTTCAATCACTAGTGCGTGAACTTCAGCTTGCGTCAGAGCTTCAGATTCGAGGCAGTATCGTGCATCTGGGATCGTTCCTCAAAGACGAGAACGCACATAAATATGATATTCTTTTAAATCGCATTCAGGATGTACTGAAACGTACACCGAGAGACACACTCTTTATTATTGAGAATGCAGGGACACGAAAAATAGGAAAATCTCTAGACGAAGTAGCCAGGATTGTTCGTGATTTGAAGAATGACCGAGTACGAGTATGTCTGGATACATGTCATTTGTTTGCTACAGGATATGATCTTTCTACCCAAGAAAAGCTGGACTCCTTTCTTGATGAGTTTGAAAAGAAGATTGGACTCTCAAAACTTGAAGTTTGGCATGTGAATGATAGTCGAGATACGCTCGGATCATATCGGGACAGGCATGAGAACATTGGTGAAGGGAATATGCCAACAGATGTGTTCCGGTTACTGCTTCATCACGAGAAGACAAAGGGCATGCCGTTTATTATTGAAACACCTGGATTTGATCAGAAAGGACCGGATAAGAAGAACTTGGACATTCTGAAGGGGTACGGGGATATGAAGTGAAGGATCCAGTCACGCTATATACAGGCTTACAATTGTATCTTTCTTAATGTACATTATTCCGTGTTTTTTTGAAGGACTGGAAATCTTCTAACACGCCTTTGTTCTGGCGTTCCTGATATGAAATAGCGTAGTCTTTCAGATGAACTAATTCATCGTTAATATGTCGAATTTTTTCTTTAGCTGCGTCATAACGTTGTTCCTGTAAAATGTTGATGATGTGAGGGTCAAGGATCCTTTCGTGCAATTTTTCGACCTCCCTTATCAAAGGTCGCACTTTTATATCTTCAACTTCCTTCAAGGTTTGTTCGTAGGATTGTGTTGCCTCTGAATGAAGAGTAGAAATATCTCTGAGCGATTCGTACGTCGGCTGTAAGACTATATCCAACTTTTTCTCAAGACCTTTCTGAGGGCGGTTCGCCTGTTGCACAATGATTACTCCGATACATGTAATGATGAGTGTTGCATACATGTCGATTTTGGATACATTCCAATATGGGGGTTGCCATATAGTCAGAACAAAGAAGGCTGCAAGAAACGAAAAGAAAAAGGAAAATAATCGGTACCAGACGCTCACATGTATAAACGGTTTGGCTTTAGCGTTATCGAGAGACCAATCGATATGGTCGAAGGAAAAATTGATATGAAGCAGCGATGCTGGATTTTTTATTGTTTGCATTTTTCTTTTTCTCAAAAAGACATAAATAATCTGTAGTAATAAAAGGCTGAAGAAAGCCGTAAGGATCAATGGAATGGAAAAGAGGAGGTAGACAGTTCCGGCTAAAACTACCGCAAGGACTATAACAAATACAATGAGGCTGATTATAAGTCCTATTGGAACAACGATCATTCGTTTCTCTGAGAAAAGTATACCATAATGAGGCATCAAAAACCCCAGGAGCCCGGCAGCCCTGGGGTTTTCTCCCATTCACCTCCGAATCTTGCTCTTACTCCGGCCTGCGTGGAATAAAAAGCTGATTCGCGAGAAACTCATACTACTATGATACAAGTTATACGAAAGACACGTGTTTGTCAATACCCTACTGTAAGAGTGGGGTTACAGAAATAGTAAGGAATAGGTAAGAAGATGTAATGAAGACTAAGAATTCTCTATTGAAGGTCGAGTGTTTTGACTTCTTCCCAGGTTTTTTCGTTTAGGACGACTATTTGTGTTTCTCCGACGACGTATAGATAGTCATTGACGTAAAGCGCACGTCGTACAGATACGTCACTAACTGCTTTCTCAAGCGAAAGCAGGTTGTCCTTATACGAGAAGATATATCCGCCGTTTGACCCGGGGATGAAAACGACATCATAAAGTTCATCCTGAGTAAATGCATGATGGGTTGAAAGTGCTTCTGACCAGTACTCTTGTAAAATATAGGTATCAAGTTCTTTCGGATTCTGAGGATCTTGTATGTCAAAAAGCGTGAGCTTCACATTGGAGTCTTCTTTACCGACACCAAGAATTTGGTGTTTTTTTATGGGATGAAGGTAGGACGAATACCCCGGAATTTTAAGTTCACCCTTCTTTGTTGGGGAAGTCGGATCTGAAAGATCAAGAACATAAAACGGGTCAGTTTGGCGGAAAGTTACGACATATCCCCTATCTTCAAGAAACCGCACAGAGTAAATTTGTTCGGTTAACCCCATGTCTTGAACGGAACCGACGATCGCGAGGGTACTCCCTAACACATAGACATCATTTGCGCTTTGCCCTGCGCCAAACGTTTGGCCGACGGTTGTCGCCATGCGTAGATAGGAATTATATTCATCCATGGAAAACTGGTTCAAAGGTCTGCCGGGAACTTCACCTGTTGCCTCAACGATCATGTCACTCAAACGTACTTTGACTATTCCTGTTTTCTCCAACTCTCTGCTGTGTCGAGTGACATATTTTTGCATTCGGTCGTTTAATTCATTCTCGAATTTTAACCGTTCATCATCGGAGAGTGTTTGTTGATACGTTTCGAGAATGGTCTGAAGTTCAAGAAGTTTTGCCTGGTTGCCGATCTCGTAAGATGTGAGTCTTTCAATTTTCGAAACGACACTCGAAGGAAGGAATTCGGTCTGTTCTTTCACAAAACCGAAGAAGAAGATCGCCCAGTCGGTTGCGTACGAATACGTCAGGTACAAAGATTTTTCTGACATATAGACAATGGACGAGGCTGAGGATCCGGTAAATGAAACTTTCTCTTGAATTGCTCCTGAGGTTGGAGCTACGGTAAAGACAGTAAACGTCGAGTCTATGGGAACGTACTCTACCGGATGATAAATGTCCGTACAAGGAATACGGAAAGACGTTTCTCCCATAGAAAGAGGGACAATAGGACAGGGTCTGCTTGAATCGATATATGTTTGCGTGATGAAATACAGTGTTTCGTTATGAAGCCTCGCGGTGACTATAGAGTTGTTGTTCTCCAATTTCATCGTCCATTTTTCATTTGGCGAAGATGGGTCAGATACGTCATATCCTGTGACCGTATCATTTGAAATGATGACCAGGATATTCTTTGAAAGAAGCAAATTGCCATTTCTGCTGATAGTTCCTATTTTTGTTAAGCTCTCAGGAGGGAATGCTTCTAGAATTTCAGTTTTCCCTTGAGGAGGTACGGGCATAATAGATTCTTCCTCTAAAAGATCGATGCCTTCTGGAGCGCTTCTTAGAACAGGCATTGGATAATACAGATTCTCGCTTGAAAGATAGATCTGTTTTCCGTCAGTTTTTACAATATCAGGCTCATCAATTCCCTCGACTTGAACGTTCGTTTGCGAGACACGATCAACTCCTGTTGCGGTAGTTGGGGTAAGAGTACTTTTTTCTTCGAGCATAAGATCACGGGCCGGAGCTCCGAAGTTGACGACAGCAGAGCCGTATGAATCAAGCGATTGTGCTTCTTTAAGGTATGACTGGAATTCCTCCACGGTTGAAAATTTAGTAATATGCTGCTGCGTTCCGGGTTGGGGAAGTGAAGATGTCGGCTGAGCGGATCGAAGGTATGCCGCAATAAGGAACATGATTGCGGTGACGGATAAAATGACGACGACAAAAGGAGAGAGAAAGAGAATCGAGAAGACCGTTCGAAGTTTTTGTCCCATTGCTTACTCTATTATGATGAAAAGATTTTATTTTCTCAAGAGGGAAGAAATCTTCGTGGAGTTAATGATACAGGGTTGCTGAAAGGTAGAAAGATGTGGCATCGATGGGAAGAACAGCGCCTTCTTTTTGAGAAGAAAGGTCATAGGTAGCAAGCGAGACCGGCGTATAGTCAATCGGGCCCATGCATTCATCAGTACAGGGTTTCGTTTTTGTGTAAGCCACCACATTTGGCGTCACCCAAAAGCCTGAGATGGTCTGGGTCGCAATTGCTGTCTGTGTATTTTTCTCCAAATCGTAGATACGAACCTCCTTCGGATCATATTCATAGGAGAGAACTTTGTTCGTTCCTTTAAGTACTTCTGGATGGTAGGATGATTTTGTGCTGCCAGATACCTTTGTTGTTTCTTGGGTATTCAGATCATAGAGATACAGTCCCCCACTTTCACTTCCTGAATAATTCCGATAGACGATATGTGTGTTGTCTAACCAGGAAGGTTGTGTCGCGTTATCGAGAACTTTCTTCTTACCCGTTGAGAGATCATAAAAGTGGACTGTAAAATCAGTGCTATCTCTCGGTGACGATGTTGATATGTGCATAAGGCTTTTTCCGTCTGGAGAAAAACGCATCATATTCGAGTCCTCTAAAAACCCGCCTCTTCCCCCAAGTGATTGAGGAAGATCCTCTAAGGTCGAGACAGTTCCGTCATCCGAGATAAAAAGCTGCCACGCGGTATCGGTTACAGCAAGGTACGCATATGTCTTGGATGTAAAGAAATCGAGTGAATCAAGAAGGGTTTTCGTATCAAGCCCTTTTACTTTAGTTTCCTCTCCATTCGTCAAATCGAGAACATATAATGCACATCCGAAATCCCCTGTCTTTGTGCTGCACCTTCCGAATCCAAGCGTTGTATCGTCGATTAGACGAAGACCTTTATAAGATACAAGATTAGTAGTCCCTGTCGGTTTTGGTATCCAGGTTTTCTTCTGTTTTGTCGTTAGATCATACGAGAGAAGCGCATTGTCTTCAACATAGAATATATTCGTGTTTTCAGTCTTTTCTTCAGGAATTTCTGCATCGACTTTTTTGTCTTCTTCGGCCTTTGTTTTATTTAACGGAAAAGGTTGTTGCTGGAGCGTTCCGACTTGAGTACCGGCATAATAGACCGTCCCAAGGACACAAATCCCCAGAAGGACCATAAATGCAACTTTCCACCAGTTTTGTTTCGGATGGACAGCTCGTGGGGTTTGGGTATGTATCTCGTCTGTCATGCTGTATTTACTCTATCAATTGAAGGATTGTTTGTCAAAAAGGTTTTTTTGCTCTATAAGAAGAAAACATTTGTAAACGACCCAAGGTTGCAGCAATCAGATCCCTTTGCTAGACTGTGTTGCATGAAACCTACATTTTACCTCATGCGTCACGGGCAGGATGAAGATAATGAACGGCATATCTTAAATGGCCATCGAAATACCCACCTGACCTCCCTTGGAAAGAAACAAGCCGAAGAAGCTGCTGCACTACTTAAGACAGAAAAGATTTCCCTTATCTTAAGTTCGCCGCTTCAAAGGGCTGTTGAGACCGCGACTGTTATTGCACAGAAGCTTGGTGTGGAAATACAACGAGTGAATGGTCTTATAGAGAGGGATTATGGAGTTTTGACTGGTGTTCCTTCAAAAGACAAAGAAAAATACGCAAAGGAAATTCGTATTGTTCATGGAAGTAACTATTTCCTGGGAGTCGAGGATGCAGAAGAATTTCCTGTTGTTCATTCACGTGCCAGACATGTATTGCAGGAACTTAAGGAGACACTCGCATTGAATACCTGCCTTCTCGTATCTCACGGTGATTTTCTCCAGATGGTACGTGCGGCGTACTATGAAAAATCATGGGAAGAAGGACTTGCATTCCCTTACTTAAGAAACGGCGAAGTTGTAACACTTGCTGAAAACGGGGAAACGTTTTTATCTGAGGGAGGGAACTTACAGTCCTGACGCTTCTTCGTCGAGTGCGTCTATATCTGCTTCCGGCGATGCAACTTCAGTTTGAGTAATTTCTTTTTCGATTGTCGGAAGATCAGTAGCACCGGACACATTTTGGACGTTGAGTCCTGCCTCATTCACAGCATCACGTAGATTCACTTGTTCTTCCTGTTTTGAAGTTTCTGTTGGTGGTTGGTACATAGACTGTTTATATAAATAAAACGCAACTGCCCCCAGTAACACGAGTACAAGAAGCCCAGTCAGCATAATAAGAGGTTGTTTTGACTGGCCAGGATGGTTTGTCTGTGGTTTGACTTTAGGTACCTCTTCTACCCTTTCGGAAACTGGCTGTGGCGTCGGTTCCGGAGTCGGCTGCGGTATCGGTTGCTCTACGGGTTGTTGGTTTTGATTGACTTCTTCTGGCATGGATTATTCCTCTCCTGTCTCTTCAGTTTCTGTTTGTTGTTGGCTTGCAAGAGCATCTCTGAGAGCCTTGAATGCTGTGTGCACTGCTTCACGGGCATCCTGCACTTTCTCGCGTGTTGCTTTGAGGTCTGCGCGGAGTTGCTCGTGAACATCCTGTGCAGCTTCACCTAATTTCTCTTCATCGGAAAGATCAATGATATATTCCTTGACGGCCTGCTCCTCTACAGCAGTCTTTGCATCGGCGATTGCAGTTCTCGCATCCGCAATCGAATCAGTAATTTCGGTCGTTGTTACTTCCGCTGCACGAAGTTCGATTTTGTCTAAGATTTTCGTGAGTCTGTCAAGAATTCGAAGAAAATGATCCGTCCAGCGGTCATTGATCCGACCGTACATTTCACTCAGGTGTTCTATGATTTTTTGTTTTCTTTCGTCTTTAAGTTCCTCAAGTTTTACTTTGAACTCTTCACGAATATCTTCCATATTTTGCTTGATTTCTTCTTTTCTTTCCTTGATGCGCTCTTTCGTCTCTTCCATTTCTTTTTTACGAAGTTGAATCTGTTCTTCGATCTGGGCTTTTCTTTGTTCAAGAAGCTCCTGTTTCGCTTTCAACGTTTCCTGGTTATGGGTACGCTTTGTTACGTTCGGTGAGCTTGACGTAGTTGCTTCTTCAGCAGCAACTTGTGTAAGAGTGAGGGAAAAGAGAAAAAAGATAGCAATGAGAATATACTTTATGTTTTTCATAGTGCTTTAACTGTACCAATTTTGATTTTTGTTTGTCAAGGTTTTGATTGAAGTTGGGGTTTTTCTATGGTACACTACGTCTATGGCTGAAATGAAGCGGCTCTATCGATCAACAAAGAATAAAACCGTGGCTGGAATTTTTGGTGGCTTGGGTGAGTATTTGGACGTTGATCCTACTCTTCTTCGGCTCGGATATGTGCTTGTAACTGCCTTCACGGGATTTCTCCCGGGCATAATGGCATATATCGTGGCTGCTCTCATTATTCCTAAGCCGAGGTAGCCAAGGTGGTCAAGGCGCATGTCTGAAAAACATGTTATACGTGTTCGACTCACGTCCTCGGCACTTCTACACTTTGTTGCATTTATCCACAAAGATTTGTACAATACGCATAACTCGCGGGAGTGGTTCAGAGGTAGAACGTCTCCTTGCCAAGGAGAAGGTCGCGGGTTCGATTCCCGTCTCCCGCTCACTTTCCTTCTTTTTAGCTTCCCCTTTGATATAAAGTACGATATAATATGGCTATTGCCGGATCGTCTAAAGGCAGGACAGAGGCCTTTGAAGCCTTCAATCTAGGTTCGAATCCTAGTCCGGCAGCCAAGACGGGCACCCATGTAACGGTGCCCTCAACATTCACACCCTCAAAACGACTGAAATTGCTGAATCCTGAACTTACGGTGAGAAGTTTTATTTTCCCTAGTCAACACGCACGAACACCACACGCTTTGACATCCGGCTATAACTTCAATTACCATAATATAAGTAAATCAAATTATCCTGCCCTTATGTTTTTCAAAAGTCTCAAAAACGAAATATTACTTTTTACACTTGGACTAACCATCCTTACGATCATTATTACCGCCGCGCTCGGCGCCTTCTCAACCCAAACCGCAGGACGTGATGCTGAAAAAGCCACCAGCGATACCCTGCAAAGCCAAACAAAAGAATCCCTTATCCAGATCGCGGAATCAACAGCCAAACAGCAAGACATTCTTTTCGAACAACTGAAATCCGATACAGCCAACCTCGCAATATACACCAAAGATATATACGATAATCCATCGGTTTTTAATAACAGCACCTATTGGAGATTTGATGACCGGGTTTTTAAAAAAGACGGGCTTTATCTGAATAGCCAAGATGATATATCCACATTCCATATCCCCAATTTTGTTGTCTTGGACGCTAAAGAAAAGAGAAGCATAGAACTTACCGCCAATCTTGATTTTATTGTCCCAAGCTTATTAAAGAGTAACCCATATATTGCAGCTATATATACAATCGATAATAAAGGCGTTACACGATATTATCCCAATATCGTACTTGGAAGCCTTGCCCCACCCGATTACGATCCGAGACCGGACATTTATTACAAACCGGCAACCCCGGAGGAAAATCCCGGCAAGAAAGTAGTCTGGTCACCTCTGTACGAGGACCGGGCAGGACTGGGACTTATGATTACCGCAACCGCTCCTGTTTATACAAAAGACGGTTTTCAGGGAATAGCCGGCGTAGACATATTTCTTAAAGATATAATTAAAATAATTTCCGAATACAAACCAATAGAAGGATCATACGCCTTTTTAATAGACAAAGAAGGCAATACAATTGCCTTCACAGATAAAGCTTATCATGATATTTTAGGAAGACCGCACAAAGAAGGCGAAGTCCAGACAAACCTTATTAAAGAAAATACTTCAAAAGAGTTTTCGAACATCTTAAAAGAAATGACAAGCGGAACCAAAGGATTCGGCAGTATCCACAGTGGAACAAAGGAATTATTCATTGGATACGCGCCCCTTAATCAGACAGGATTTAGCCTTGCAATTGTGGCTGAAAAAGATGTTTTGTTAAAAGCAGTAGCCGCATTACACAGTGAAATATCCGATTCTATTCAATATACAATACAACGAAGAATTTTGCCGGTAAGTTTTTTCATCATAATTCTTGAATCCATCGTCAGCATCTTTCTTATTACCAGAATTGTAAACCCTATCCAACGCCTGACAAAAGGCGCAAACGAAATAGGCAACGGCAATTGGGGCTATAATCTGGAAATTAAGAGCAAAAATGAAATTGGCTCGTTGGCAGACGCATTTAAAAAAATGGTGGGCCAGCTTCTGCAAAGGGAAGATTATTTGAAAAAGCAGAAAGAAGAAAGAGAAACCCTTTTGCAATCGCTGACCGATGGAGTTATTGCTGTTGATCCCCAGGATAGAATAATACTTTTTAATAAAGAAGCCGAAAGAATAACCGGCCTCACAGGCAATTCGGTCTTGAACAAAAACATTGACGAAGTCCTCCAGGTTTACGATCAAGATCAACGCATGAACTTTAATCAATATAGGGCGCAAGCCAAAGATTTTGTAGACAAACTCAAAACCATAGGAATATATATAGTTGATAAATCAGGAGAAAAAATTAGAAATACGATCATCACCACACCGGTAACCTTTGAAAATCAGACCCAAAACGGCTGGATAATCACCATGCACGATCTGAGAAAAGAACAAGAGTTGGATGATATGAAGCTTGACTTTATTACCATGGCAGCGCA
>DATDVM010000050.1:0-4213 GCA_035290005.1 Patescibacteria group bacterium
CTTCAAAAGTTCGCACAAGACATGTATCCCAAATTGAGCCCCCATCTTCACTAATCCATCCGCAAGCTTTTTCGCCTCCTTTAGCGTTCCTATTTTTTGACCGCTCCCGAAAGGAAGATCAACAAGTAGGGTAGTGACGGAAAAAGCTATTTTTTTTGCCAGGATAGAAGAAAGCACTATTTGGTACGAAGAGGCTAACAGGGGTTGTTCAACCTGAATAATCTTCGCATCAGCCGGAACAAAGTACTGTTCCCCCGGCCATACAACGCATCCCCCGACATCTCTTACTATAGCTCTGATCTCTTCCGGCGGAAACTCTATTTGAGCGAAAAGTTCCATCACATCAGCTGTTCCGGAGGGGGAGGTAATCGCTTTTGATGAAGTTTTTGGTACTGTCATTCCAGCTGCGATAAGGAGAGGAACAACAATGAGAGATGTCTTATTTCCGCACAAACCACCTGTACTATGTATGTCAACAACAGGGGGTGGAAAAGAAACCCGTTCTCCTGTCTCCACAAGAGATTTCGTAAAAGAAATGCTCTCGGATGAAGAAAATCCTTTCGAGTATCCCGCTGCAACAAAATACGTCGTCAGAATAGGATCAATTTCCTCATCAACTATAGCCTTCACAATACGGAACATTTCAGCTTCTGTCAGAGTCTTGCCATCAAGTTTCCGACGGATAGCGTTCGTCACATCAATAGGAGCTATGGGTTTAATCAGATGGTGTGTCTTGTTCATCTAGGTATGACTGTAGGATGAGACTGGCAGCGTATGCATCGATATCTACCCTTCTTGATTTTTTCTTTTTACCGGATGCGATCATACCCTGCAAAGCATCTTTGCTTGTCAACGTCTCATCATAAAAAACGACAGGGATGCGCAGCGCCTCGTATAATTTTCTTCCGAAACGCTTTATTTCTTCACCCATCGCTCCTTCTGGAAGACCAATCACTATTTTTGTCACAGTAAGTTCCTTGCATAAATTTTCAATTTGTAGATACGTTCCCTTAATCGAAGACACAGTCAGAACTTTTAAAGGAGATGAGAATGTCCCTTCAGAGAGGGCAATCCCTATTCTTTTTCTTCCATAATCTATTCCTAAAATTGCCATATTAAGACCCCAAAAGCTTCGCGGATATCACGAGTCTTCCCAAATCAATACCCGGAGGAACACATGTCACAAGACTCAACTTTCTTTCTTGATCTGGTTGGGAAAGAATTGAATAATCTTTCGGGGAAACCAATTTTTTTCCCTCGACTCGATAAAGATATTGCACTCCATCATATTCTACTCGGATAAGATCTCCTTGTGTCAAAAGGTGTAAAGTGGAAAAGATTGTCTTGTACGATTTGGGGTTATAAAAATAGGGGAGAACAGAATGTCCGAAAATGACACTGTTCCCCATGTCTCCTGGTAATGCTGTACCCGGAAATTGGATAAGACTCGTATCCAAATCTTCGGCTCCGACCCTTACTTCAGCTTCAACAATCCCCAATTTTTCTATGGTGATTTTATATGTCTTTCCCTCTTCACCGTCCGTGTTATTGCCAAGGACATATATTGGGTTCTCTACGTTCTGTATTTCCCCCTGAATCGGAGATTGTAATGCGTCACTCTCAATATCTCTCCCGTACATCGGATACCAAAAAATAATTGGAGCGAAAAGGATAAGTAGGATACCTAAGCCCACTCCCATAAAAACGATGCTCACGTGCTGTGGTTTTTTTAAAAAGGGCTTGTTCGTTACCGTGGCGCAACCTCTATCTTGATATTTCCTGGAATTCTTGGCAATGTTCGAAGGAATGACGGCAATTTGGGCCAGATACGAAATTCAAATCCTGCAAGCTGCGGCTGCCTATTGAGATAGTCTTCAGCGATAGTCTCATTTTTCCCGGCTAAATTACGTTGCAATTCTCCTTCGTCAAGATGGGGAACTAACTGAGCTGTGAACTTCACCTTCAACTGTACCAACTTTTCCTCCATGTCAACGCTTGGTGCTTCGAACTCTTGTGTAACCTCCTCTTTTTTGAAATCATATCCTTGCGGAATTGTTCCCTCTATAAGAAGGCCAAGAAGATCATGAAGGTTTGTTTCAGAAAAAACAAGTGCTGATGTTTTAATTTCCACCTGAACATTTACTTCTTTTGCTTCGTCTCCAACCTTCTTGTCGAATTCCCGCTTTACTATCGTTTCCACGACAGATTCCGGAATAAACATTTCCTTGTCCTGGAGTTGTCCTTTCAAAGAATCTTTTCCTTGGTTTTTCAGTTCTGACGTCAACACCTCAACCAACCGATTTTGATCTTCCTCTGAAACGACTGTCACTTCCCTACTTGTTCCTCCGGCAAAAGCCGTATCGTTATGTGCGGTAAACGCGGTCGATGAATAATCTTTAAAAACGAAGTCTTGACCTTGGGAAATATTGTAGGAAGTCCCTATATCAGAAGCAACAACTGTTGCATCTGCTCTTCCGAATGTAAGACCTTCCAAAGTTGCACTGTAGGAAGCAATCGTAATTGATTCCTCCAGCTGAAATTTCAGATTCTGTGGACCGATGAGCACATCCTGAGATTGAAAAGTTTTGGGATTTGCAGTCTTATTGTAAATAGTTACTCTTCCCTTTGCTTTCTCCCCCACAACTTTTTTACCAGTTGCGACACCTTTCTTTCCTCCCTCGGTAAATACTTCAACCATTCTTCCTGGAATTTGCTTCTTTTCTTTATCTACACTCGTATCGGATGCGAGAATCCGAATGTTTTCTTCGTGTGTCAACATCTTCGGCTCAACAAGAAGTTTCACCTCTGCTTTCGGGATATACCAGTACGCCGCAAAAAGCCCACCCAGAAGAAGGAACATACCTGCCGCAATTCCTGCGAGATACATCCAGGACTTCCTTTTTATTGATAGTCGTGGCAAACGAAAACGAGGAAGCTGAAATGAAGGCTTCACTGGTTCTGCCATCTCAGACGCATCTTCAATGACTTCCGGTATTTCCACTTTTCTTCCTTCTTCAGGAAACGAAGAGAAGGAAACTGGTTCTTCGATACTTTCTTCTGGCGCAGGTTCATTTTCGACTTTCTTTGGTAACGTATCTGCAATGTCTGTTCCATGGACAAAACCCAGCTCTTCAAGTTGTTCTTTCGGCATTTCTCCTCTCAACGGATGCGTCACCCCGGTCTCTATCATCGGTTCTTTTTCCTCTCTTGTTGGAATAAAACCTGTTCCCACCACTTCTTTTCCGAGTCTTCTCGCAAGATCAACGCCACCCGCACAAGCAATTGCCTCAATGTCATGAGGATAAACCAATATCTCCAACTTCGGAACATGAATAAATGATGACTTCTTCATCCAAGGATAGGAAGAAAGAGATGATTTCGCCTCTTCCATAAACCTTTCATCTCCATACACAATGAGACGTGGAGGAAACACTTCGATATAGGAAAATCGCTGCAGCGCCTGTTCTGTATCAAATCCAATTCCTTCGCCTGAGCGTGGTACTTCTTTCACGCCTTCCAGGCGACCAACACGTACTAAAGCAACGCTGACTTCTTTTTCGTACACCCCGACGAGAATCGCCGTTATCGGCGTTCCTTCTTGAAGTCGTCTCGCATGGGCAATCGCCTCAGGTATGGCAACAAATGCGAGCGGCTTAAGATCAAGTTCCTTTGCAAATTTCTTAATATGGGAAAAATACGGTTCATGAATCCGTTCTTCTGACACCCAGTGTTCGGGTAACCCAAACATAACCTTGGGAATCTCAATTTCATATTCAGCCATCGCGTCAGCGATAGCCGTATCAGCCGCGTCTATTGCCCTTTCCCAATCATTTTCAGGGTACGAGGCTTTTCCGGTACCTAACATCGCGACCTTCTGATCTACCAGTCTCCACGTCGCAGCCTTGACACTTGTGTGATCTATTTGAAGTGCAAGATAGACCTCGGGTTGATCTTCGGGTCTTTTTTGCGAGAAGAACTGTGTGATTTTTCCAACTATATCCATCGGGCAGGCCTCTCCTTACATTTTACCGCGACTGAACTTTGCCGTAAATGCGACGAACTCCTGCACTCACACTTTCCTCTTTTTTGAGGATAAAATGACCTATTTCCTTTGTAGAGATAACGTGGGGCCCTCCGCAAAGCTCTTTACTAAACGATCCTATTTTATATAACGTTACCTGGTCCACGTTTTTATATTTTTCCTCAAATAAAG
>DATDVM010000051.1:0-2253 GCA_035290005.1 Patescibacteria group bacterium
TAATGCCTTGTGTTGCCACAGAGACGTTCGTCTTCGATGAAACGAGTTGCAGGGCGTCTAAATCTCCTGTCACAATCGTCGTTTTCAGCCCCTTTCTTTCTGCCTGTGTTGTCAGCGTTCCTATAATATCATCCGCCTCAAATCCTTGCAGTTCAAAGTAAGGAATATGGAAAGCGTTGGTAACTTCCTTTACAAGTGGAATTTGCGCATATAATTCCTCAGGTGCCTTTTTACGTTGCGCCTTATATGCGGGGAACGCGTCATGCCGAAATGTCGGACCTTTCGTGTCAAAGGCGACCGCGATATAGCTAGGCTTTAAATCGTCAATAATCTTTAACAACATACTGGAAAATCCGAATACAGCGTTAACAAGAATCCCGTTCTGTGTCGATAACGGAGGAATTGCGTGAAATGCACGGTGTACGATGGAGTTTCCATCAATCAAAACGAGGGTTTCAGCCATACCAACGATTACGCAGTCTCACCGTTCGTGAATTGTTTTTCTTTGATTTTCGGCTTCACTTTTCCCTTTGAAGCTTTTTCTACCAACTCTTCAAACTGATCTCCATCAAGAGTCTCATTCTTCATAAGACTATCTGCAATTGCATCCAAGACCTCTCTATACCCGGAAATCAGGGCCTTTGCCCGTTGGTAGCATGCATCAAGAATTTGTTTGATCTCTGAATCAATGCGAGCCGCCATTTCCTGTGAGTAACGTGTCGGTTCCAACCACTCATCAGACAAAAACTGCATTCCTCCCCTGGATCCGAGTGAAATCGGTCCAAGCTCTGACATGCCATACTCAACAACCATATGTCTTGCAACATTTGTTGCTTTCTCAATATCGTTTGCCGCTCCGACTGAAAACTCCTGAAAAACAGTCTCTTCCGATGCCCGTCCTCCCAACAGTGCTGTAATCTGTTCCAAAAGACGTGTCTTTGTTTCGTTGTACCGATCAATTGCCGGAGGAATCATGGTAAACCCAAGAGAAAGTCCCCGCGAGACAATAGAAATCCGGTGAACCGGATCCATATGAGGAAGAAGATGAGAAACAAGCGCATGTCCCCCCTCATGGTACGCAGTCATCTTTTTGTCCTGATCTGACTGCATCCTCTTTTTCTCTGGTCCAAGCTTTATCTTTGTTGCCGCTTCTTCTAAATCATCTGCATCGATTTGTTTTTTATTCTGCCGGGCAGCTAAAATCGCTGCCTCATTTAACATGTTTGCAAGGTCGGCTCCGGAAAATCCAACAGTTCTTCGCGCAATTTTATCAAGGTCAACATGTTCGGAGAACCTCTTCCCTCGCATATGAACTTTCAGAATTCCCTTTCTTCCTTCGATATCTGGAAGGTCAAGAAGAACAGTCCTGTCGAACCGCCCTGGTCGGGTTAACGCAGGATCCAAGATATCCGGCCGGTTTGTTGCGGCGATCACAATAACATTATCCGAAGGCTCAAATCCATCCATCTCCACAAGAATCTGGTTGAGTGTCTGCTCCCTCTCGTCATGGCCTCCGGCAATCCCCATCCCACGCTGACGTCCTATTGCATCCATCTCGTCAATGAAAATAATGGAAGGCGCAGTTTTCTTTGCGGTTGAAAAAAGGTCTCGAACCCTCGACGCTCCGACACCAACGAGCATCTCCATGAATTCACTTCCCGCAATAGAAAAAAACGGAACGTGCGCCTCACCTGCAACGGCGCGGGCAAGAAGTGTCTTCCCGCATCCAGCCGGACCGATAAGAAGCACCCCTTTCGGCGTCCTTGCTCCAAGCGCTTGAAATTTTTGTGGAGTTTTTAAAAATTCAACGATTTCTTCAAGCTCTTTTTTCGCCTCATCTTCCCCGGCAACATCAGCAAACGTCACTCTGCTCATGGCTGGGTTAAATAACCGGGCGCGGGATTGTCCAAACGAGAATAGCGAATCAGATGCTCCACGAGCCTGCCTAAAAATAAAGACGAACAAAAGAATCATCAGGATAATCGGAAGTCCATTGAGTAAAAAGTTCCACCAAAGTTGTGATCCCGCCTGATCTTTTATCTCTAACTGAATACTCGTCAGGGGAATTTTTTCTGTCTCGAACGTTTTGACTAAACTTTCAGAAGCTTCTTTCCGCGAGGTCGCTTTTGACCCGTCCTTATAGGTCACTGTCAATTTATCTCCTTCGACCAGAAGCTTTTCTATCTCGCCTTTTCGAACATCAGTAATAAGCTGTGAGAGAGGAATTTCTTGTTGTGTAAGTTGAGACGTTTG
>DATDVM010000052.1:0-8565 GCA_035290005.1 Patescibacteria group bacterium
ATCTCAACCTTCTGCAGTGTGAGGAAATGAGTATAAATCCAGCTCACATTGAAGTCTCTCCGCTGTGTACATCCTGCGAGAAAGAACTTTTTTTTTCCTACAGAAGAGATACAAAGGAAATGTTCGGAGAAATGATGGGTATTCTATGCAGAACATTATAAAGAAGCTTCCGTATAAAAAAATGCACTTTGTCGGTATCAAGGGTATTGCGATGGCAAACCTTGCCATTATGGTCAATCAAGAAGGAATTGGGGTAACAGGGACTGATGTGGAGGAAGAGTTTGTGACAGACTCTTTCCTTCGAAGAGCTGGAATTTCCTGGAACGTCGGTTTTTCTCCCCGGAATATTCCTGATGCGTGTGATCTTGTTGTGGTGACTGGAGCCCATGGCGGAATGACCAATCCAGAGGCGCAGGCTGCAAAAGAACGTGGGTTTCGCGTCGTAACCCAGGCTCAGGCGCTCGGGCTTTTTATGGAGGGTTTTCGGGGAATTTCCGTTTGCGGCTGTCATGGGAAGACAACAACCAGCGCGATGCTTGCAACAGTTCTTGACAGATCTGGGAAGCATCCGAGTTTTCTCGTCGGGAGTGCCACTATCGCGGCATTACAGCAAGCGGCTCGTTTCGACGGGAGAGGTGAATTCTTTGTTGCTGAGGCTGATGAATATCTTTCGTGTCCGATGACAGACCGGACCCCCAAATTTCTCTATCAACACCCTGAGATAATTATTGCGACCAACATTGAGTACGACCATCCTGATGCGTATGCGTCATTAGATGACATAAAGAAAGCCTACAAAACGTTTTTTCAATCCGTGCCGTCGGGTGGCATGCTGTTTGGCTGTTCGGAGAGTCCGGAGATTCTTTCTCTTTTTCATTCTTTATCAGGGTATCCTCAGACCACATATGGAACAGAGCATTCCGATTCAGTACGGGTATCTAACGTTCGACTCCTCGAGGGGGAGACAGCATTTTCAGTGACAAAAGGAAAAACTTCAGAGGATTTCCGACTTCGGGTGCCGGGAATGCATAATGTCTTAAACGCCACTGCCGTGGTCGCGGTTGGTCTCCACCTTGATCTCTCTCTAGTAGACATAAAAAGAGGGTTATTTGATTACACTGGCACGACGAGGCGATTTGAATTTATTGCAGAATGTAACGGCAGACTTCTCTATGATGATTATGCCCATCACCCGACAGAAATACGTTCGACCTTGCAGGCTGCTCGCAGCTGGTTCGGGAAAAGACGCATCGTCTGCATTTTCCAACCGCATACATACTCGAGAACAAAAGCACTCTTTACGGAGTTTGTCCAAGCATTTTCATCAGCCGACGTGGTGATTTTAACGGACATTTATGCCTCAAAAAGAGAAGGAAAAGACACCTCCGTTTCTTCAGCTCTTCTTGTTCAGGAAATGAAAATCGTTCATCCGAATGTACGACTTATTTCAGATAAAAAAGACGTTCCTTCGTTTCTTGCGACATACACAAAAAGTAGTGACGTCGTGATTACGATGGGTGCGGGTGATATTTACCACCTTCATCCCCGGATTCTTGAGGAGATACAACATCATGGATGATATCTATAATCGTTTTTGTACACGGTTTGGAAAAGAGAGAGTGAAGGAAAGAGAACCTCTCTCAAAGCATACGTACTTCAAGATCGGAGGACCTGCGGATATCTATGTCCAGGCCTTTACACAAGATGACCTTGAGAAAGCGGTAGTCACGTGTCGTGAGATTAAAATCCCTTTTATCATTCTTGGTAGCGGATCCAACATCCTTGTCGGTGACGGCGGATTTCGGGGGGTAGTTATACAAAATAAGGCATCCGATATCCACTTGGTAGGACTAAAAGGCCGTCATAATTCCGATGAGGAGAAAAAAGAGGTTTTCGTAGAAGCGGAATCAGGTACGCTATTTAACCATCTGATTCGTTACACGGTCAGTGAAGGGCTTCAAGGATTGGAAGGATTTCTGGGTACACCGGGGACAATAGGTGGAGCTTTGTATAACAACGCCCATTTTAAGGATAAGCTTGTCGGAGATTATGTCTCAAGCGCGGTTATCTTGACGAAAGAGGGAAGAAAGGACGTTGACCGTTCTTATTTTCAGTTTGCGTATGACTACAGCATCCTCCATAAGACACATGATATCCTGTTATTAGCTATTTTTCGCCTTCTCCCTGGGAATAAAGTGGAGCTTTGGAAGGAAGCAACTGAATCAGTGACAAGAAGACGGGACACTCAACCACTTGATCTACCGTCATCAGGGTGTGCGTGGAAAAACGTAGAAAGCGGAAAACTTTCGACAGGGTACCTTATTGATGAATGCGGTCTCAAGGAACAATCCGTCGGAGGTGCTAAAATATCAGGGAAACACGCAAACTTTATCGTGAATGTAGGAAAAGCTTCTGCTCAGGATGTGATAGATCTTATGAAGCTTTCTCAAAAGGCGGTGAAAGAAAAATTCGGGTATACTCTTGAACCGGAAATATTTTTTATCGGAGAATTTCAGGACAACCCGTTTAGAAAGGAGTGACAAATGGCAAAGTATGTTATTACCGGAGAAAAAACACTGAAGGGAAGAGTAAAGGTGGGAGGGAATAAAAACGCGATTTTGCCTCTTCTCGCGTCTTCTCTCTTAACAGATGAACAGGTTACTTTTACCAATGTTCCCCAGATTTCCGATGCGATTGTGATGTGCCAGCTTTTAGAACGTATTGGATGTAAAGTACGGGGAATCGGGACTGAGAAAGTTGTGATTGAACCCAGAGGGGTCAAAAACTGGCAATTACCACCTGATCTTGTTTCGAAATTGAGGGCATCGATCCTTCTTATGGGTCCGATGCTGGCGCGATTTGGAAAAGTGTCTCTTCGTCATCCCGGGGGATGTATTATCGGACGTCGTCCTGTCGGAACACACTTCGATGCACTTCACCAGTTGGGAGCAGACATCATGACGTTAGAGACAGACTATCAGGGAAAAGCGAAGAATCTGACTGGGACAACGATTTTTCTTGATGAAGCATCAGTGACGGCGACCGAAAACGCATTGATGGCCGCGGTGACAGCGAAGGGAACGACAGTCATCAAAAATGCAGCGTGTGAACCTCACGTTGTTGATCTTACATCCTGTCTCATCCAGATGGGAGCAAACATTTCAGGAATCGGAACAAATACGCTTGTTATTCAGGGTGTTGCAAAGCTTCACGGAACAACATATGCTGTCCGACCGGATCACATCGAGGTTGGTACCTATGCGACGATTGCAGCTGTAACAGGAAGCGATCTTGTTATTGAAGATGTTCGACCTGAAGATCTGCACATGATTGTCCTTACACTTCAGCGTTTCGGGGTTTCTCTCACGTACGAGAAATCCGGGAAGAAGACAGATCTTCATGTTCGGAAATCACAACTCCATGGGGTAGCAAAGGTTAATACCGGTCCATGGCCCGCTTTTCCAACAGATTTGATGAGTGTGCTTCTTGTTCTTGCAACCCAGGCTCAAGGGGTTACACTGTGTCATGACTGGATGTATGAAGGACGCATGTTCTTTATTGAAAAATTGGTCACGATGGGTGCAAACATCATTCTGTGCGATCCGCACCGTGCAGTCGTGTTTGGTCACATGCATTTGCGTGGCAAGGTGATGGATAGTCCTGACATCCGGGCGGGAATGGCTCTGGTTGTGGCGGCTTTGTGTGCGGAAGGAGAATCTGAGATTTCCAGAATCGAGTTTGTTGAGCGGGGATACGCGAACGTTACGGAAAAGCTTCGGTCTTTAGGGGCAAAGATTACCCGGAGTGAGTGACATGAACGATGTTGCAGTCATTGTCCTCGCTGCAGGTGAAAGTACTCGCTTCTGGCCTTTTGAAGAGAAAAATACGATTCAAGTTTTTGGGAAGCCTCTTTTCTTACATCAACTCGAGTTTCTTTCCCGTAACGGTTTTTCTCATATTATTGTTGTGGCGAATCCAAAGAATGAAACGTTGATTCGAAGGTCTCTCCCCTCGTTTTGTGACCTTACGATTCAGAAGAAACCTGGAAATCAGGCTTATGCAATACTGGCTGCTGCTCCTTATGTAAAGGGGAAGAGTGTTCTTATCGTCAATGCCAATGACTTTGTTGAAGATTCGCTTCTTACTGATGTCAGAAAGCATATAAAGGATAAGAGTACCGAAGCCTCACTTGTGGGGTATAAGGTCAATTCTTATTTTCCTGGGGGCTATTTGGTGACAGAAGGAAAATATGTCCGGGATGTGATTGAAAAACCAGGAGTAGGAAACGAACCGAGTAATCTCGTTCGAATTGTCTTTGATTACTTCCGCGAGAGCGACGTTCTTTTTTCAACTCTGCGAAAAATAAAGAGTCCAAAGGGAGATATATATGAACAGGCAGTAAGCCAGCTTTTACGATCTAAAATACTGAAGGCAACCCTCGTAAAATACCGGGGAAAATGGAGTCCTCTGAAATATCCCTGGCACATGCTTCCTGTCAGTGAACATTTCCTGCGCAATCTTAAGGGTTATAGGGGTCGGAACACACAGATTGCTAAAGATGCTGTTCTTTCTGGTCCGGTGTACATAGAAGATGGAGTAAAGATATTTGAACAGAGTAAGATTGTGGGTCCTTGTTACCTGGGGAAAAATGTCATTATCGGAAACCACACTCTTGTCAGAGAGTCGGTGGTAGAGGAGGGAAGTGTTTTGGGATTTGGTTGCGACGTGACCAGGTCTTACATCGGTCCAAAAAGTTGGTTCCACGCCAACTATCTTGGTGATAGCGTCATTGGGAAAAACGTATCATTCGGATCTGGTGCCGTGACGGCAAATCTTCGTCTTGATGAAAAAGAGATCCTCTCGATGGTGTCAGATGAAAAGATTCAAACAGGCTTACGAAAGCTTGGGGTGATCTGTGGGGATGATGTACGCGTTGGAGTACATGCGAGTCTTATGCCTGGAGTAAAAATAGGTCAAGGAAGTGTCGTTGGACCGAATGTCGTCTGTCTGGATGATGTTCCTTCTGATACAGTATACTTTGTCGAGCAGAAAGTGGTGGCGAAAAAGAAGACACAATACATCGGGAAGAAAGAACGTCAGTCGTTTCGAAAGAAAATTTCAGGGAGGTAACTATGTGTGGAATTTTTGGATATATCGGGAAAAAGAAATCAGCAACGATTATTTTGGATGGGTTAAAAAGGTTAGAATACAGGGGCTATGATTCGTGGGGTATTGCGGTGGGTCAAGAGAAATTTGCCGTTGAAAAGCATGTCGGTAAAATCGGAGAAGCCGTAACCACACTTCCTCAAAGCGGGATTGGTATAGGTCATACAAGGTGGGCAACGCATGGTGGTGTAACGAAAGAAAATGCTCATCCTCAAATTGACTGTACACGGACAGTTGCGCTCGTGCATAACGGTATTATTGAAAACTACGAGGTACTTAAGAAAAAACTACTTCAAAAGGGCCATACGTTTCTTTCGGAAACAGATACGGAGGTCATGGTTCATCTTATTGAAGAAAAGATGAAGAGTGACTCATTTGTAGACGCGGTTCTAAAATGTTTTCAGGAACTAGAAGGGTTAAATGCAATCGTTGCCGTACACGCGAAAGAGAAGGTCATTGTCGCAGTGAAAAACGGATCCCCTCTTGTCGTCGGATTTGGTGATGGAGAGTCATTTATTGCGTCAGACGCAGCATCGCTCTTGCAGCATACAAAAAAGGTTGTTTTTCTTGAAGACCATGAGGCTGCAGTTTTGACGGAAAATGAGCCGAAGATTATTGATATAAAATCCGGTCACGTGTTGAAGAGAAAACCGACACAATTGACATGGAAGTTCGAAGAAACGAACCGCGGGAGCTATCCGCATTTTATGTTGAAGGAAATTTATGATCAACCAGGAGTGCTTACGGAGATAGCACAAAAATCACACAAGGATATCAAGAAAGTTTCCGATCTCATACGGACCTCATACGGAACCTTTATGGTTGCGTGCGGAAGCGCTTCCTATGCGGCGCTTTCGGGGCAATACCTTTTTTCCAGAGTTGCTCATAGACATGTAAACCCTTCAATCGGGTCAGAATTTGTCTATCACGCAGACTTTCTTACCCCACGATCCCTCGTTATAGCGCTTTCCCAAAGCGGTGAAACTATTGATGTGATTGAGTCTGTAAAGCTCGCCAAAGGGAAAGGGACAACGATCATAGCGCTGGTGAACGTACTCGGCTCCACGTTATATCGAATGGCTGACACCAACGTTTTGCTGCGGGCAGGAGTAGAGAAAGGTGTCTGCGCAACAAAGTCCTTTACTGCAAAGCTTGGAGTCTTAATACTTCTTTCCTACATGTTGGACGGTCGGTATACTGAAGGACGAAAAATCCTGCTGAAAACGTCGGAAGCCTTGGATACTCTTTTGCATTCACCACTTGTCGATCAAGTAAAGCGATTCGCGCATTCGCTACGAGAGGTCAAACATCTTTTTGTCATTGGTCGTGGACAGTCATACCCAATTTCACTGGAAGCTGCGCTTAAAGTGAAGGAGGTAAGCTATATTCATGCTGAAGGTTTTGCTGCAGGAGAGTTGAAACACGGGGTGATCGCCCTTATAGAAAAAGGTACTCCCTGTCTTGTTTTTGCTCCGAATGATGAAACATACGGAGCAGTTCTTTCGGGAGCGATGGAGATGAAAGCTCGTGGAGGTCACATGATCGGCGTCACACCCCAAAAAAGCGAGGTATTTGATGAGATCATTCATATTCCTGATCTTGTCGACGGCTCGTCGATTCTTCAGACAGTTGTGGCTCAACTATTCGCGTATTATCTCGCGGTTGAAAAAGGATATGATCCTGACAAACCAAGAAACCTGGCAAAAAGCGTTACGGTAAAATAAAGCTATGGAGAAAAAAGACCAGACACCGATAGTAATACTTCATGGATGGAATCTGTCATCCTCGTATTACGAAGATCTAAAAAAACTACTTGAAGGAAAAGGATATGCTGTCTTTGTTCCTACCTTACCGGGATTTGGAAAAGACCAGACGCTTTCACACAGCCTTGCTCTCAGCGATTATGTCTCATTTGTCGTAGATTTCTTTGGACAAAACCAATTGAAGCGTGCGGTGGTTATCGGTCATTCGTTCGGTGGGAGAATCGCTCTGAAACTTGCCGCAGAGTATCCTTCTCTGATTGAATCCCTAGTGTTAACAGGTGTGCCGGGAGTCAGAGCTGAAAGGGGAATTCGTCGTTTTTTCTTTTTTGCTCTTGCAAAAGTAGGGAAGTACACTTCTTCCTTTCTACCAAAGTTTATACAAAGTACATTACGGAAATTCTTATATAAAATCGCACGGAGGAACGACTATCCCAAAACATCCGGTTTCTTGAGAAAAACATTTCAATCTATTATCGCTGAAGACCTGAGTAGATACTTCTCTCGCATTTCTTGTCCGGTGACACTTGTCTGGGGAAAGAATGATGGAATTGTTCCTGTTCGTGTTGCAGAAAAGATGAAAGAACTTTTATCTCGTGCAACACTGGTAGTGGTCGATGGGGAGACGCATGCGCTTCCGTATCGTACCCCAGAAGTCTTTATTCGCGAGGCTCGGTTATGAATCAGACTGTGTGGGAAGCATTTCTCATTACCCTTTTTCTTATTCGAACAGCTCGGGTACTGTGGTATTTGCTTTTTTTGTGGCAACTAAAAGAATACAGATTTGATCGGATGCGTATTCACCTTTCAACTCAGGAAGGGAGGAAACTTCTTTTCGGCCCGGCTGAGCTTACGAAAGATCTCCTCGTTCTTGCGCTTCTCGGCTTCATCCTGACACATTTTACGTACGGCATTCTTCTTGTTTCAGTCCTCTATGTAGGTATTATTTTTTTTGAGGCAATTCGTTTTCTATTCCTTGTACTAAAGGGACAGTTTTTCATGCCCTTTTGGACTACGAAGACTGTCACTCTTTTCCTCTCGATTTTTTTCACCTACGCAGTAATACTCTGGTCGTCGGGGAGGAGTCTCCCCTTCGTTGTCATTCTTCTCGAAAGAACTCTTGGTCTCTGGATAGCTCTTGGTTTTGGGGTTTTCTCAGTGCCTTCACGGATACGAGCCATGATTATCTTTGGCCTTGCGACGAGAAAAATCGAAACACTGTCCCACATAAAAGTAATCGGTATAACAGGAAGTTATGGAAAAAGTTCCACGAAATCAATGATTGCACAGCTTCTTCGGTCAACATTTGACGTAGAAGAGACTTTAGAAAATCAAAACACGACGATAGGAATTGCATCCACAATAGTACGTCGACTAACGCCTTCGACGGATATATTCGTGATGGAGGTAGGAGCGTACAAAATCGGTGAAATTCGAGATTCTGTTTCTCTTGTGGGGCAACGGCTGGAGAATGCGGTGATAACAGGCGTCAATGAGCAACATCTCCAACTTTTCGGGTCGAAAGAACGGATAGAAGAGGCAAAATATGAACTTATTGAAAACCTGCCGCAGGGGAAAACAGTCTATGTGAATGCGGATAATCCGGTAGCAAAGAGGATGGGCGAACGGGCAAAAAAAG
>DATDVM010000053.1:0-2229 GCA_035290005.1 Patescibacteria group bacterium
TCCGTTTTGAGTTGATAAGTTTGCCAAAGGTACCAGGAAGAATCCTTCAGAGTATAAAAGACCGAGGAGAAGAAAGCATTTCTTTTCGGGTTGCAATACTGATGAAACACTTTTTACAGAAGTTAACTACCAGGAAGGAAAGGTGAATTAAGTTATAAAAGGGCTCTCGATGTGATCATACAAAATACTGTCTTCGGTTTAGTTTTGCGCTCGCTCAGATTAGATAAAGACTTCCTTTTTTGTCATTATCCCAAAAGGTTTGTCGAAAAACTTGAATTCATTGTCAAGAAGTACTTGCTTCTTATAAAACATTTGATTCTACACATTCCGCCAGAGCCAGGAAGATCAAGGATACATATCGGAGGGAGAGAGATTTATTATGAATCCTCTTTTGGTATTTCCATATTTCTTGCCATGATTGTGAATATTGAAACATATGTCCTCAGGTACTTGCGGCATTTAAGGAACCCTTTAGTTATTGATGCAGGAGCACATCTCGGATTTTTCTCCCTGACGATAGCGAACCTTTTAGATGAACCTCGTATCTATGCCTGTGAACCAGTAAGCCTTACGTTCACATTACTCAGTAAGAACTGTCGTGGAATAAAAGCAATAACGCCAATACCTCTCGGATTTTCAAATAAGACATCCAAGGCACGGATATATTACGATCAGAAGCTTCTTATGTACAGTTCGCTTTTTTCCAGACGTCTTGATGGCTGGAGTAAAAATCTCTTATCTGAGGTGGTGCAACTACAAAGCTTGGATGCCTTTCTGGAAGAGAAGAAGATTGATCGCATAGACATTTTGAAGATCGACGTAGAGGGGTCAGAAGAAAAAATCCTTCAGGGAGCCAGGAAAGCCCTAGAGCGAACAAACTATCTGCTCCTAGAGTGTTCACTTGATCAGGTAGCTGGTTCAACATTTTCATCTCTCATGCATCATTTATACGGGCCGACGTATAATTTCCAGTTAGTCAGTATGGGGCCTGTGTTGTATGACCAAACCGGTGCTATCGTGACAGTCGACCTGTTCTTCAAAAACATTTTGTTCAAACACAGAAGTTGACGAAGATCTTCAGGACTCTCTTTGAAAAGTAGCTCTCTCGGAGAAGGGAGCAGATTTTTTAGCGACTTCTTTTCGGTATACGTTTAATAATTTTCCCTCCACGACGTCCCAATGGAAATATGTTCTTGCCCGTTTCCAAATCCGTTTTCGCTTAGACAATAGTAGTTTCTTGTCAGAAAGGAGATGAGAAATCGTAGAGGCGAGTAAGCGGGGGTCTTTTTGATGAAGGAGGATGCCCTCTTCCCCCCAAGCTTCCCTGAGTGCATCAATGTCCCAGCCTATGCAAACGAGACCAAGAGACATAGCTTCAATGGTGGCAAGAGACAATTCTTCAAAAAGCGAGGGGAACACAAATATGTCCCAGGAAGCCATGGTATTTATGACTTGATCGTGTTCAAGTCGTCCTAAAAGTTGTACCTCATTTTTCAATCCAAGGGCTTGTATCTTGTTTTGTAAGAAGGAAGAATATCCACCAATAAGCTGAACTGCGAAATTTTTTTGTAAGAGCTTTTCTTCCTTCATATATCGGAGAGCTTGGAGTAAAAACAGCGTCCCTTTTCTTGGATTTTCTAGATCATAAGCAGTCATTCCGAGAGTGATCAATGTATTATCCGTATGATCCTTGTTGGGTAGAGGAGGAACAGAGATTCCTAGCGGTACCCAAGTAGTATTGAATCCCTTTTGTGATAATTGTTGAGCTAGGCCTTGTGTTAGGGTGACTATGGCGTCGGCGTGTCTGTAGCCGTATTCGTCTCCCCAATAAAACCAAAACTGCCGTAGGAAGAAAAATATCTTTTGAAGAAAAAAACGAGGGGCGACGCGTCTCATGATAAGAAGTCTTGCAAGGACATTGTGCGGATAGTACCATCCTCTCACAACCACCTTTTCACCTTTTTTTCGTTTGTAGCAATACAATAATGACGGGATTTCCATATTCACGATATCGATAGGTTGTGGGAGAGATGAAATTGCTTTGGCAATGAGTTTGCTGATTGTTCGATCTTGGAGATGTGGGCATAGTGCATAGAATACCCAAAAATTTTTGTATCTCGGACCGTTCCAATAGATAGGTATTTGGTACGGTTCTACTTTTTCAGGATTGACACTGACAAGCCAGACTTCGTGACCCTTTTGTCGCAAGCGTTTACTTATTTCGTTTAG
>DATDVM010000054.1:0-14782 GCA_035290005.1 Patescibacteria group bacterium
CTTTTCAAGAGATGGCGATTCCTGAAGATTCCTCTCGTACACGCACGGACCATTCACTATTTTTGTAAGATGGGAATGATGAAGGAAGCGCTTCTTGTTGAACGATATGTCTTCACACATCTTTTTCAGCTTTTAAAAAAGAGGGCAGAAATTCAGAAGAAAAGGCGCGTCTCATGTGACGATCTTGATCGGAAAATGGAAGGAAAAAGGATACGATTATGGAAATGGTATCTGTAACAGACTTTGTAGTTATTGTTCTACATTGGGGCAGGTTTGAAGATACACGTGATTGCATTGATTCCCTGCTCGCTCAGAGAGGGAATTTCCCAATTTTACTTGTCGATAACGGAACGTATGAGAAAAGGTTAGGAAGTCTGACACAAAATAACCTGCGGGTTCGTCTCGTCAGTCATGACAGGAATCTTGGTTTCGCAGAAGGAAATAACAAAGCAATAAAGATAGCTGAATCTTTGGGCGTAACAAAATTTCTTCTTCTCAATAATGATACGGTTGTTCCTTCAGATTCGTTACAAGCAATACTCAGTTGCCAGAAAGATCCATATGAACTTATCTCTCCTCTGCAAAGTGATACGGGTGGCGAGGTGACTGCAGCTTCGGGAAGGATAGTGAAGCCTTGGTATAGACCTGTTCTTGGCCAAAATGAATATCAGTCGAAAGACTTTTTATCGGGGTACTGTCTCCTTATTTCAGCAAAGGTTTTTCAGGAAATCGGGTATTTTGATCCGATATACTTCCTTTATTATGAAGACGTCGATTTCTGCACACGGGCGAAGAAGCACGGATTCGTCTTAAAAAATTGCGTTTCTGTTAAAGTCATTCATAAGGAATCTTTTTCTAAGATTCCATCTCCAGAAAAGGTATATTACACGCTGAGAAATAATCTTATTTTTATACAGCGGTACGCTGGGATATTAGAAAAACCATTTGCGTATGGGTACGTGATTCTCCTCGTCGCGAAAATTATTCTCTTCCGTCACTCTTTTTCTTATACCGCGAGTTCTATGCTAGCGGTACTCGATTTTATTTTAAGAATTGGAGGAAAAAGGCCATGAGAGTGGGTATAGATGTACGTCCACTTGTGATGAATCCGGCTGGCATAGGAAGGTATACCCGCGAACTTGTCGAACATTTAGAAAGAGATAAGTACGAGTATATATTATACTCAAATAATAATATATCCTTATATAACAGTAAGAATGTGTCTATAAGAGTAATAAAATATAACGGAATTCTCTGGCACGTAGCCGTATTTTTTGACCTTCTTCTTAAAAAGGTGGACCTTTATCATTCCACCCATTCGCTTCTTCTTCCTATCTTTTTGCCTATTCCGACCGTTTTGACCATACATGACGTCACGGGTATGCATTTTCCTGAAACACATACAATAAAAGTACGAACTCTTCAAGCTTTCTTACTAAAAACTGCGGTAAAAAGGGCAAAAGCGATACTTGTGCCAAGCGAGAGAGTGCGAAAAGAACTATCCTTGATTGAAAGCTCTGTCTTACCAAAAATTTTTGTTATTCCTGAGGGAGTTTCGTCACGTTTTTTTCAGAGGTTGCCGCAGGTTCAGGTGTCTGAGGCTCTAAAAAGACTTGAAATCAGGGGGGAATATCTTTTATCCGTATCTACAATAGAACCACGAAAAAACTTGGAGAGATTGATTGAAGCTTTTCACCTTTTACTTCAGATTGAGCCTAAATCCTTGCTGGTAATAGCAGGAAAAGTTGGATGGCGTTCGAAAGCAGTTTTTTCTCTCGTTCAAAGTAGGGGACTGCAACAAAGGATTATTTTCACCGGATACCTTTCAGAGGAAGATTTATCAGCGGTGTATCAAGGGGCGAAACTGTTTATTTTTCCATCCCTCTCTGAGGGATTCGGGTTACCTCCCCTTGAGGCGATGGCAGAAGGAATCCCATGTCTCATTTCTGAAACTACGGCTCTTCCTGAAATACGGAAGATGAAGGCAGCCCTTTTCTTTGACCCCTACAGCGTATCTGATATAGTAGAGAAGATAAAGATTGCCTGGCGGGACGAGCAGTTACTTACTACTTTGGCGAAAACAGGGAAGACCGTTGCTCGCATGTATTCGTGGGAGAAGATGGCTCATGAAACGACCTCAGTTTATCAAAAAGTGGAGGAATAGTTTCGTTTCAAACTGGTTTCTTTTTGTCTTGGGAAGCTACTTTTTCTTTTTTCCCCTCGGACAACTTCTTCGGATTCAAACGACGTTTTCTTCGATTCCTATCTTTGTACCGGATTTTCTTGCGCTTCTTTTTTCTCTCAGCGGTTTACTTCTTATGAGAAAGATGCATCGTCATGTACCAGGGCTTCTTCCCGGAACGGGATTCTTTCTCATCGCTTTTATTTCGCTTGCTTTTTCACTTCAGGTTTTTTCTATAAACCAAGTAGCGACAGGCTCATTGTACCTTCTTCGTTTTATCGCCTATTTTTTAATGTATCCTACAGTATGGATATTGCTCGAGAATAAATTACTTCGGATAAGAACACTGTCTTTGTTCTTGTTTTTTAGTGCAGCCGGATTTCTCTTCTCTGTAGGAATGCAAATGTTTTTTGCTTCAGATTTCCGCTCCATGGCTCAATACGGCTGGGATCCGCATATAGGGCGGGTTCTGGGAAGTTTCTTTGATCCGAACTATGCAGGTGGCTTTCTCGTCCTCCTTCAGCTTTTTTTCTTGTCTCTCTTTTGGGAGGAAAGAAGTAAAAGTGTACGAATACTTATGCTTGTGTTTTTATCCGTAAGCTATGTTTCCTTTTTCTATACCTTTTCGAGAAGTTCATACCTTATGTATCTCATGTCTTTCTTGGTTGTCGGTGTCGTTCGTTCGTGGAAAGTGTTTCTTGTTGCAGTAGCGGTCTTTCTCCTTAGTTTACAGATTGTGCCCCGGGGTTCTGAGAGAATAGCCGGCGCGGTTGAGAGAGATGTCACTGCTGTAGCGCGGACAAATTCGTGGGAAAGAGGTTTGCTATTTACGAGTGAAAGACCATTTTCGGGTTGGGGTTTTAATATGACTCGATATGCTCATCGAAAGTACGGGTATGAAGAAATTGCAGCTTCACATGGAGGCTCAGGAATAGATTCGAGTTTCCTCTTCGTTTTGGTGACAACCGGAGTCTTTGGCCTTGCTTTATACATTTTTGTATGGGTAGAGATAATTGACAACATTTTTCGTTGGGTAAAGAAATCTCCGTTTACCGTAGCGGCATTAGCTGGTCTATTCGGTCTTTTCATTCACTCATTTTTTGTAAATTCTCTTTTCTACCCTGAAATTATGGGTTGGATTTTTCCTTTTCTCGGTTTGGCTGTGTACAAGGATCACAAGGTATGATCGCCTTGGCAGTTTTTATTCTATGGGATGTGTTTCTACAACTGCTACTTACTGTGAGTCAGGGAACGTGGAGTGTATCATACTGGCTTCAGTGGGATGCCGGCCATTATCTCGCTCTCGCAGAGTCAGGATACACGCAAGCCTATCAGGCCGCTTTTTTCCCTTTCTATCCTTTTTTGGTGAAAACAGTAGCTTCCCTTGGGATTCCTCTTCCTATGTCAGCTTTTCTTTTAAATCAGTGTGTCACACTTGGAGTGTGTCTTCTGTTGTATAAGATCACCCGTGTGCAATTTGGTAAGAAGGAAGCCTTTTGGACATTGATCCTTTTTTTAAGTTTTCCTACTTCCTTTTTTCTTATCGCAGGGTATTCCGAAGCACTTTTTCTATTCTTGACTCTATCGTTCTTTGTCTGTTTGAAGCGGAAAAATTTTCTCCTCTCAGCTGCATTTGTTGTTTTTGCCACGCTTACTCGTTCAGTCGGATTTCTTCTTCTTTTATCATTTTGGGTATTCCTTTGGAAAGAAAGGGATCGCAGGAGGATATTCTACCTGGCGATGAGTACACTGGGAGTATTTTGCCTTATGATCATAAACGCGTCGCAATTCGGGAATCCTTTCTTGTTCCTTACCGCACAACAGTACTGGCAGCGGTCATTTTCGACGCCTTGGCAGGTTATTCTTTTATATGTGGTAAACTTTCTCAATGCACCGTTCTTTAAATATATGGATATATTGGCTATTATAGAATTTATCATCACAGCATTTTTTCTACTTATTACCGGAACAGTAATGGTACAGAAACGATTTTCAGTCGAGCAGAAGCTTTATGCGGCTGGTGCCTGCCTGCTTCCCTTGTTCGGTGGAAATCTGGCAAGCATGCCTAGATATGTTTTAGCGGTTTACCCAGCCTTCCAGAGGCTTACACAGCTTCTAAACAACGGTTTCATGCGTGCCGGGCTTGTTATTATCTTCCTAAGCTTTCTAAGTATTTTTGTCCGTTTGTTTTGGCAGGGAATATGGATCGCGTAACATATTATCTCGGAATTCTTATTATCGCTTCACTCCCTCTCTATGTAATACGATGGTCCTTCTTTGGGTACCCGACGACTTTTCTTGAGGTCCTTTTCTTTCTTTTTCTGGCAAGTTACCTTTTGCAGAAACGAAAAGAGAAAAAATTTCGGTTTCATCTTCCGGTCTTATCTATCGGCGCCATATTCATTGTAAGCGCAACAATTTCTCTCTTTGTGAGCCCGGATTTTTTGGGAGGGCTGGGCATTTGGAAAGCCTATTTCATAGAGCCGTTTCTCTTTTTCATTTGTTTATATGACTTTCTATCCTACAGACCTCGCGCATTCCGTTCATTTTTGTGGGCATATGTCTTTTCTGGACTTTGGATTGGAGTGTATGCGCTGTACCAATGGTTTACAGGAGACAATCCGTTTGCGCCCCACGAGGTGGAGTTGGGTAGGGTTACGGCTGTCTATAATACTGCGAATGCAATCGGCCTGTATTATGGTCCGATTTTGGCTTTACTGATGGGAGAGATGATACGCCGTCCCCAAAAAGCCGTCGTACCAATACTTCTATCGACATTTTTCCTTTCTGTTTTGATTTTAACGAAATCAAGAGGGACTTTCCTGGGACTATTGTCCATGGAAGCGTTTTTGCTTTTTTCTTACTTGAACCGGGTATTTCCCTCACGGAAGACACTTATTCGTGGTGCGGTATCCATCCTTATTATAGCTTCGTTCGCAGGAAGTATTCTATTCTTGCAGTCAAAGCAAAAAGAGGCTCACTCAGTCACATCCGCATATAGGGGTTCAGATACTTTTCTTGTTCGAACAATCGTATGGGAAACGTCCCTCCACATGATTAAAGATAATCCAGTATTTGGGGTGGGATTAGACGGCTTTCGAGAGCGATATCTTATTGACTACCGTCCTGCTTTTGTGCTCGAGGATTTCCAATATCCTCACAATCTCGTCTTAACCTTATGGCTGGAAACGGGGATTTTAGGTGTTCTAAGCTTTCTATTTTTACTGGGCGTTGTAACCCGGATGGTCTTGAAGGACAATCAGGATTATCTGGGATGGGGAATCATTGGCGGTTTGGTCTACCTTTTTATTCATGGATTGGTGGATGTACCTTATTTCAAGAATGATCTCTCGATGGCTTTTTGGCTTCTTGTTGTTTTTGCTGCTTCCAGAGAAAAGATCATTAATTACTATAGAAATGACGAATAAAACCTATAATACTTGTTGTAATTGTCACTAGTCAAACACGAGTGCTAAAAACCCACTCTCACATTTTTTACCTATTATATCGCCATAAACGCGACTAATAGTTATGCTCTGGGACAAAATATAGATTACTTGATTGAATATATTAATCTTTTGTAACTTTTAAAGATTTCTCAGTCTTATTCCCTGCTTTGTCAGTACTAACAACGTGAAGGACGTTCTCTCCGGAGATTAGCGGGTATGCGTAACGAAACTCACCGCTATTTCCAAGTACGACAACGCGGTCATTCACCGTAAGACTGGAGCCGATGTCGGTTTTCCCACTAATAACGACTTCCTTGGAGCGCGAACCGACTTTCATACCATCTGTTGGCTCGGTAATTTCGAGTGTAGGGGGTTGGTTATCATAGGAAATGACCAGAGGCGTGGATTCTTGACTTGCGTTGCCGGCCTGATCACTGGCTGTAGAGGTCACTGTGTTTTTTCCTGCCTGAAGAACGATACTTGCCTGAAATTTTCCTTCCGCGTCGCTTACGAGAGATGAGTAGGCGATCGAATTCAGTTTGATCTCGATAGTCGCTCCGGGTTCACTATAGCCCTTTAATGTAATTTTTGCGCTTGATGTAGCTTCGGGGAGCTGTTCCAGGAAAGGACTAAAAGGGGCGATTTCATCTTTCTTTATGACCTGCTGGTTCGATTCGTTGACGGCGATAAGAAGAGAGGAGAGGTTCAGAAGAAGAGGTATCCCCCAAAAGATAAAAAGAATAAGAACTCCCAAAAGAAGGAGTATAAGAAGAATTAGTCTTCTATATGCACGCTGTTCTTCCTTTTTTGTCAGTCGTGTTTTTTTTATATTTGTTTTGAAATAGTTTGCCATGTCTTCTTTCATATTCGTGAGCTGGCGGTGAGAATCGAACTCACACTCTGTCGTTTACGAAACGACTGCTTTACCATTAAGCTACGCCAGCATCTGAGCGGGAGACGGGATTTGAACCCGCGGCTTCAACCTTGGGAAGGTTGCACTCTACCACTGAGTTACTCCCGCATGCGAAAAATGCGTAAGATAATTGTAGCATACGGTAAAATCAGCCGTGCGTGTTATCGTGGAAGCGCTAGGACATTTCCTTGGTGAATAATACTGGGATTGGCCAGATTATTTGTCTGAGCAATTTTAGTCCATTCATATCCACTTCCATACGCTCGTTCTGCTATTTTCCAGAGATTATCTCCATGTTGAACGACATACTCTTCACCGGTGATCTGTGCTTGGGTTTCTCCCGTAGGAGCAACACCTTTTGCTTCTGGCTTACGAACCTCTACCGAAGGAATTTCGAGATTATTTCCTTCGTGAATGAGGTTTGGATTCACAAGCTTATTGGCTTGTGCAATGTCCACCCAGTTGTAGCCAGAATCATAAAACCGTATAGCGATTCCCCAGAGATGATCTCCCTTCTGGACGCTATAGGTAGTCGGTAAAGAAACCTCACGGTACGTAAATCGTTCTTGTGGCGTTTCTTCTGGTTGTGTGCCTTCTGCCGGAGTCTTTTCCTGTTGTTTCGTTTGTTCCGCTTCAGGAGTAACTTCAGGTCTGTTTACTCTGCTGAAGTAATTGAAGACAGATAGTCCGACAATGAGAAGAACAAGTGCACCTAATGCAAGGCTTACAAGAGATCCATCAACCTTTACCTTTTCGGGCATTGATAACCTCCTTTCTAGGCAGAATCATAGACTATAAGCAGGTCAGAGAAAGCTTATAGGCTTTGTAACTTTGATTGTGCAAGAAACGG
Source organism: Patescibacteria group bacterium (assembly GCA_035290005.1). Lineage (GTDB taxonomy): Bacteria > Patescibacteriota > Microgenomatia > DATDVM01 > DATDVM01 > DATDVM01. The sequence continues at coordinate 7,395 of DATDVM010000054.1, forward strand.
AGGATTTCGTCAAGAGGTAACTGGCGGACCCGACCGGATTTGAACCGGCGATCTCCTCCTTGACAGGGAGGCGTGTTAAACCAGGCTACACCACGGGTCCAGGCGCGAACATCTTACCAGAATACCTGCCTCCAGTCAAGCTAAAATGTGGTAAGATAAAAATGTATGACCAATACAGAGATAGCAGATCTCCTTCGAGAAGTAGCCGCTTCCTATATTGTAAAGAAAAAGAACAGATTCAGAATTATTGCCTACGAACGAGCGGCTGACGCTACTGAGCACGCGACTTCTTCCGTGAAGGATCTCTGGGATGATAATAAGCTAGAAACAATTCCGGGTGTCGGAAAAGAAATCGCTTCCCACCTTGATGAGCTATTCCGGACTGGAGAAGTGAAACACTTTACGCAGGCAAAAAGAGGATTGCCGCCTGGCATGTTTCAAATTCTTGGTATTCCGGGAATAGGTCCAAAAACCGCCTATAAGCTGGCAAAGGAGCTTCGTGTTACATCTATAGAAAGCTTGAGGAAGGTGTGCGAGGGAGGAAAGATACGATTACTTGAAGGATTTGGAGAAAAATCGGAGGAAGAACTCCTTAAGGGAATTGATGAATATGAGAAAAGGTCTAGACGAATTCTTCTTCCTCAGGCAGCCTATACGGCGGATAAGGTGATAGCCTCTCTTCAAAAAAACAAATTTGTTCTTCGTGCTGATGTCTTAGGAAGCTTACGCCGCCAGGTTTCTACGGTTGGAGATATAGATATTGCAGTGGCCACAAATAACCCTAAAAGTGTCATTCAGACCTTTTGTTCTCTTCCGGGTATTGAAAGGGTTCTCGAGAGAGGGGACGCAAAGGCATCAATAAAGCTCTCAGATGGAAAACAGGTTGACCTTCGTGTCCAGGGATTGGAAAGCTACGGAGCACTTTTACAGCATTTTACCGGCTCAAAACATCATAATATTGCTCTTCGTGAACATGCCCAGAAAAAAGGATGGTCATTATCGGAGTATGGAATTAAGGTAAAAAGCAAACTCCTACAGTTTGATACAGAGAAAGCATTTTATACCAAACTTGGAATGCAATATATACCTCCTGAGCTAAGAGAAGCTGAGGGAGAAATCGAGCAGGCTCTCGCACATAGACTTCCGACGTTAGTTGAATTAAAGGACATTAAAGGAGATCTTCATATTCACAGTGATTTTAATATTGAACCTAGTCATGACCTCGGCAGATCAGGCTTAAAAAAGATATTGTCTCAAGCAAAAAAGCTTGGGTATGAGTACATTGGGCTTTCAGAGCACAATCCGAGTAATTCTATGCATCAAGATGGTGAGAAAATAGAATTAATAAAAAGAAGAAACGATTACATTGATCAAACTATTTCATCAGAAAGCGGAAAATTTCCCGTGAGGGTATTAAAGTTACTCGAAATAGATATTTTAAACAACGGTAGTCTTTCAATACCTGATAATTCCCTTGACCTTCTTGATGGAGCTATCGTGAGTATTCACTCTTCGTTTCGACTCAATAGGACTGAGATGACAAAGAGGGTATTGGAGGGACTTTCCCACCCGAAAGCAAAAATACTTGCACATCCTACTGGTAGGTTACTACTTTCCCGAGAGGGATTTGAATTGGACTGGGACAAAGTATTTGAGTTCTGTTTGAAATATAACAAAATTCTTGAAATCAATTCGTGGCCGACACGGCTAGATCTTGCTGATGTGTTAGTGAAAGACGCAAAAAAAAGGGGGGTAAAACTTATCATTAATACAGATAGCCATGACGCCGAGCACATGAAGTTAATGAGATTTGGGGTGTCTGTTGCAAGACGCGGTTGGTGTGAGAAATCAGACATTGTCAATTGTTTACCATATGATGCATTTCGTGCTATACTGACCAAGAATTGAAGGGAGGTGAATGAAATGCCTACACTTTTTATTCTTCTCGGATTACCAGCGCTGATTCTTGTCTATCTCTGGTTCCTTTATAACACGCTTGTGGTTGCGAAATCTCGTGTCCAGGAAGCGTGGAGTGGAATTGATGTTCAGCTGAAAAGAAGAGCGGATCTTATTCCGAATCTTGTCGAAACAGTGAAAGGGTACGCGACACACGAGAAAGAACTTTTTGAAAATGTCACCCAAGCTCGTGCTGCACTTATGAATGCACGTTCACCAAAAGAAAAAGGTGAAGCGGATAACGTTTTATCCGGTACTCTTAAGTCGCTTTTTGCAGTTGCGGAGAATTATCCTGAACTGAAGGCAAGCGAAAACTTCTCTAAGTTACAGCAAGAACTTGCAGATACGGAATCGAAAGTAGCGTACAGTCGTCAGTTCTATAATGCGAATGTTCAGGATTACAACGTAAAGATTGCTGTTTTCCCGAACGTTCTTGTGGCGAACATGCTCGGATATGCAAAAGAAGAGTATTTCGGCGCGAACGAACAAGACAGACAACCTGTTTCCGTTAAGTTCTAAATCGTATGTATCAAGAGATTTCTGCAAACAGACGTAAGACGATCCTTATAATGGGATTGTTCATTCTTTTTATTGTAACAATGGGCTACGTTTTTGGACGAGCTACAGGTGAAACAACGGCGTGGTTTGTTATAGCACTTCTTCTAGCAACTGGAACATCTTTTTTCAGTTATTACTATTCAGACCAAGTCGTCCTTGCTCTTACAAATGCTCATCCTGCAGACAGGAACATGTACTTTGATTTTTATACCGCTGTTGAAAACTTATGTATTGCAACAGGGCTCCCAAAACCGAAAATTTATGTTATCGATGATGATGCGCCGAATGCTTTTGCAACGGGTCGAGACCCTGAACATGCGGTGATTGTCGCAACGACGGGTCTCCTTAAAAAGCTTCAAAAACTTGAACTAGAAGGAGTTATCGCCCACGAACTTTCACACATAAAAAATTACGATATTCGTCTGATGACGATTATTGTCGTACTGGTTGGATTTGTGTCTATTCTTGCGAATTGGTTTTTCAGGTTTCGTATGTGGGGAGGTTCAAATCGGGAAGAACGAGACAGGAGCTCCGGTGTTTTTATTCTTGTCGGGGTAGTTTTTGCGATATTCATGCCGATTGTGGCTACCCTCATGCAGCTTGCAGTTTCAAGGCATCGTGAATATTTGGCCGATGCCTCTGGAGCGCTCATAACACGATACCCGGACGGCCTTGCCAGTGCGCTTGAAAAAATAGCCCAAGATCCTTCAAAAATGAGAGTGGTAAATCCCGCGACTGCACACCTTTTTATTGCGAGTCCGTTAAAAAAGACTGACAAGAACTTGATTTTTCAGGGACTTTTTGATACACATCCACCAGTCGAGGATCGGATAAAACGGCTTCGGAGTATGTAATATGGCAAAACTGACAAAAGAACAAGTAGAAAAAGTCGCTCATCTCGCACGTATCGGTTTGACGTTGAAAGATACGAAGCTTTTCCAGGAACAACTCTCCGATATATTGACGTATGTAGAAAAGCTGAATGGAGTCGATACTTCAAAGGTAAGTATGACCAGCCAAGTGACAGGGCTTACCAATGTATTTCGTGAGGATGAAGCCTCTCCGTCCCTTTCTGTCGAGGATGTCCTTTCAAACGCTCCGAAAAAGAAAAACAATCTGTTCATCATCCCTGCCGTATTTGATCAGGAGTAACCATGCAAAGATTTTTTACCCTTACTGAAGCAAGGGAAAAACTTGTCAAGAAAGAATTGTCAGTGACGCAACTTATTGAAGAAGCCGTCACAACAATTAATACCACGGAAAAAAAGCTCCACGCTTTTAACACACTTACCTTAGAACAAGCGCTTGAAAAAGCGGCAAAGATAGATAGGCAGGGAACAGTTAAAGATATCGGTCCCATGGGTGGAATTCCAATCGGGTACAAAGACAATTTTTGTACAAAAGGGGTACGGACAACAGCCTCTTCCAATATTTTGGGAAACTATATTCCTATCTATAACGCGACAGTTGTTGATCGATACGAAAAAGCAGGAGCTATCTCTGTCGGGAAGCTGAACTGTGATGCATTTGCACACGGAAGTAGCGGTGAGAACTCCGACTTTGGTCCGACGAAGAACCCATGGAATTTAGAATATGTTCCTGGCGGCTCGTCAAGCGGTTCTGGAGCACTTGTCGCATCTGGGGGTGCTTTCTTAGCGACAGGAACAGATACCGGAGGATCGATTCGGCTACCAGCATCATTCTGCGGGATTGTCGGACTCAAACCGAGCTATGGCCGAGTCTCCCGATATGGCATTGTTGCCATGACCTCATCTACCGATAGCATCGGGTGTCTGACAAGATCTGTAAAAGATGCAGCGCTTGCGTTGGAGGTAACAGCAGGAAAAGATATCCATGATGGAACAACTGTAGATAAGAAAGTCGAGAGTTATACCTCGTTTTGCGGGAAACCAGTGAAGGGAATGACAATAGGCATTCCCAAGGAGTATTTCGTAAAAGGGATAGAGAAAGAAGTGGTGGACGCGACAGAGAAGGCGATTGAGGTATATAAGAGTTTGGGTGTCAAGATCAAAGAGGTATCCCTTCCTCATACAGAATATGCAACAGCGGTCTATTATATAGTGACGCCATCAGAGGTTAGTTCAAACTTAGCGAGGTACGATGGCGTTCGGTATGGATATTCTGATACTGAAGCACCTGACATGCTGTCGCGGTACTTCAATTCCCGGCGCGACGGATTCGGAGCGGAAGCAAAGCGCCGTATCATGATAGGCACCTACGCGCTTTCATCAGGCTATTACGATGCATATTACAAAAAAGCACAACAGGTGAGAACTCTGGTTTGTGATGATTTCAAAAAAGCATTTCAAAAAGTTGATCTTCTTCTCGCTCCTGTCTCCCCGACTTTGCCGTTTAAGATAGGGGAGAAGGCAAGCGATCCACTGCAAATGTATCTTTCCGATATTTTGACAATTGCAGTAAACCTTGCGGGTGTCCCGGGTCTTGCAATTCCCTGCGGTTTTGCAAAAGGACTTCCTATCGGCATACAAGTGATTGCGCCACAGTTTGAGGAAGCAAAGATGTTTCAAGCTGGGTACGCGTATGAGCAGGAAACGAAATGGCATACGATGCACCCGACACTCGGAGAAAACAATGGTAAAAAATAAAGAATACGAAACAGTCATAGGACTTGAAGTACACGTCGAGCTTGCCACGAAAAGTAAGATGTTTTGTTCGTGCTCTGCAGATTGGTTTGGCGAAAAACCGAACACACATAACTGTCCTGTCTGTATGGGTCTTCCTGGAGCACTCCCTGTACCGAATGGGAAAGCGATTGAGATGTGTGTGAAAGTAGGATTAGCGCTGAACTGCACAGTTGCAAAAGAGTCGAAGTTTGATAGGAAGAACTACTTTTATCCCGATCTTCCGAAAGGCTATCAAATTTCTCAATTTGACCAGCCGTTGAGCGTAAAGGGGTATCTTCCACTTCTTTTAGATGACGGAACAGTAAAACGAATAGGAATTACACGCATTCATCAGGAAGAAGATACAGGGAAACTCATTCACTCTGTTGTTGACGGTAAGAAGGTTTCACTCGTTGATCTGAATCGGTCAGGGGTTCCACTGATTGAAGTAGTTTCAGAACCGGATATTTCCTCACCACAAGAGGCAAAGCTTTTCCTACAACAGATGCGGCAAATCGTGAGGTACTTGGAAGTCTCCGATGGAGACATGGAAAAAGGGAGTTTACGTTGCGATGCAAATATTTCCCTACGTCCCAAAGGGGACAAAAAATTGGGGACAAAAGTTGAGATAAAGAACATGAACTCGTTTCGTTCCGTCGAGCGAGCGTTAGAATCGGAGATTGTACGACAAACAAGTCTTCTCAACGAAGAGAAAAAAATTGTGCAGGAAACCAGAGGATGGGACGAGGATAAAGCAAAGACGTTCTCCCAACGTTCAAAGGAAGAGTCTAGCGATTATCGGTATTTTCCCGAACCGGACGTTCCTCCGATGCTCTTGACTGAACAGCAACTTACGAATATAAAAAAAGAAATTCCAGAACTTGGTTTTGAAAAATATACAAGGCTTCAAAAAGAATATGGTCTCTCAAAGAAATTCGCGGCAATCTTAACTGAAAGCCGAAATATGGCACAGTTTTATGAGGATGCGGTATCGGTATTGATGAAAGCGTCAAAAGGGACAAAAGAACAAGCAGGGAAAGACGTTGCGAATTGGATTGTAACCGGAGTAATGAAGTACTTGAATGAGACTGGAGCCTCTATTCGGGAACTTCTCGTTGAACCCGCTGAACTTATTGAGCTAATTCTCTTTGTACGAGACGGAACAGTCTCACAAACCGCAGGAGCGCAGATTCTGGATGAAATGCTTCGGACAGACAAAAGCGCCAGATACATTATCGAAGAGAAAGGTCTACAACAAATAAGTGGCACAAGTGAACTTGAAGGAATTGTCGATAAAGTCATCAGGGAACATCCGGAGGAAGTGAAAAAATTCAAAGAAGGAAAGACACAAGTAATAGGATTTTTAATCGGTATAGGGATGAAAGAGTCAAAAGGAAAAGCTAACCCTCAAGTACTTAAGGGTCTTTTTGACAAAAAATTGAAGTAGAGATTTGTTTAGTACGCCAGTTTGGACGTTTTTGATCATTAGAAATTATTAATAACACTAAGTCCCCATTGCAAAAGTTTTCACAGTTTTTTAATATGAAAGAAGAACTCTACTCGGGGGTAAGGGCAACCAATATTTTATTAACAAGTACTACGCTTGTAGCTGTTTTGGGAATAAAAGGGGAGCGAAATGCGGGATTTTGTTCATTTGCATGTTCACACAGAGTATTCTCTCCTTGACGGCCTCACAAAAATAAAACCCCTTGTCGCAAAAGTGAAAGAACTCGGAATGAAAGCGGTTGCCGTGACAGACCACGGTGCCATGTATGGAGTCATTAACTTCTATACGTTTGCAAGGGAACAAGGAGTGAAGCCCATCATAGGCTGCGAACTGTACATGTCAAAACACGCTCGGACCGATAAGCGTGGATCTATTGATAAAGACCCTTACCACATCCTCCTACTCTGCAAAAACTACGAAGGGTACCAGAACCTTGTCAAACTTGTCAGCGCAGCTCATCTGGAAGGATTTTATTACCGCCCGAGAATTGACATGGAGATTTTACGAGAGCATTCAAAAGGACTGATCGGGACGTCCGCCTGTCTTGCAGGTGAAATTCCACAGCTTCTGATGTCCGGGGAAGACGAGAAGGCGAAGAAAAAAGCGCAGGAATTCGCGGAGATCTTTGGTTCGGAACATTTCTATCTTGAACTCCAGCGGCATCCGAAGATTAAAGAGCAGGATGAAGTTAACCAAAAAGTTGTTGCGTTGGCAAAAGAATT
>DATDVM010000055.1:0-2732 GCA_035290005.1 Patescibacteria group bacterium
TCAGAAGGAAACAGCAAAACGAAATGGATTTTATCTCCATCCAGATGAGTACTATCGAACATTATGGGAAGTACTTCAACCCGAAGGAATCGCACATCTTCTTATGGCCAAATATCAAGAAAAGACACTTGGAGCTTGGATTCTCTTCACATTTAAGAATACTCTTTACTACCCGTATGGGGCTTCTTCAAGCCTTCATCGTGAATTCATGGTTTCGAATCTATTGATGTGGGAGGCAATTCGTTTCGGAAAAAAGAAGAACTGTACGGTTTTCGACATGTGGGGGTCGCTTGGTCAGGATGCAGATCCGCGTGATCCTTGGTATGGCTTTCACCGTTTTAAACAGGGTTACGGTGGTGAAATCGTCACATTCGTAGGGGCATATGACTTTATCATTCAACCGAGATTGTATCAGCTCTCCCTTCTAGCCGATAAACTTCGTTGGGCGAAACTACATCTTTCGGCACAAATCCGACGAATGTTTCCATGAGCGACATCAGACAATCTGCGATCTGGTCTCATTTTCTTTCAGCGAACTCCTGGGAATGTCACCTCAAAGATCATATTCGGGTGTACTCAAAAAAAATTCCTTTCACTCCCTTTCGAGTCGTAAAAATTCTTCGACCGACACTTCCTTTTTCTCTTTCCAGACTGAACGGTTATGTTAATACGCTTCATCCTCTTCTTATTAAAATAGAACCATTGACAGACGATCCCTTATTGATTGATCCTTTTTTGAATGAAGCGCATCAACTCGGATACTTTGTCGATCCATGGAGACTGACTCCTCCGGAAACTATTCGGGTTAACCTTGATACTTCCCCTGATTTTCTATTCTCTGCGATGAGAAAGAATGTTCGTTGGCAGATCCGTCGTGCTGAACGATATAGTCTTACTCTCAGCCGAATCACGTCGAAAGAGGAATTTCTTTCATTTTGGAAGGAAACTGCAAAAAATCATTCAGCCTTGAAACAAATTGAGGGCGATGTCGCCACTTGGTGGGATATTTTCCCTACAAACAGATATGTTTACGGATGCTTCTTTCGAGAGAAACTCCTGAGCGTTGCCTTCCTCGTGCCTCATCAACGTATGTTACATCTTCTCTATCTCGCCACGAATGAAGAAGGAAGAAAGCTATATGCAACGTACTTTTTAATTTGGGCTATTTTGAAACGCGCAAAAAAATATGGTTTTTCCTTTCTTGACTTCGAAGGAATTGATACGAAACACGTATTCGGTTCTCGCTGGGATGGCCTTACATTTTTTAAAAGAGGCTTTGGAGGGAGCATACATACATACCCTCCATCCCTCACAAAAATACTTTTTCCTCTTATTCCCCTTCTCGCTCGTCTCGTAACAAGACTTCGTCCTCGGCACACGAAAAATTTATTGCGCGACCTATCATAAGAAGATATAATGACGCCGTATGCGATTCATCCACACTGCAGACATCCACATAGGTATGGAGAACTACGGATACCTTGATCCTGTTTCTGGATTGCACACAAGAATCCTGGATTTCCTTGCCGCCTTCGATCGACTTATTGATTATGCTATCGATCCGAAACACGCTATCGACCTTGTGATCTTTTCCGGAGATGCCTACAAAACACGCACCCCTACTCCAACTCACCAACGTGAGTTTGCTAAACGGATCATGACATTAACAAAGCATAAAATTCCAGTTATCCTTCTTGTTGGAAACCACGACACGCCAAATACTGAAGCTAAAGCAAATACGCTTGATATCTATCCAACAATGAACATTCCTCAGGTCCACGTTATCAGAAAACCAGAAGTCATAACGGTTCAAGGGTTACAAATTGTTGGTCTTCCCTGGTTACAGAGAAGCGAGTTTGAACAAATACCATCCATCCTCCAAACACTCTACGATTCACTTTCACCTGAGCTTCCCGCTGTAACATGCGTACACGCCTCTGTCGAAGGCGCTATGTTCGGGTCAGAGCGCGCATTCACGCTCGGGAAAGACATGGTTATCCCGTTACAACTTCTTCAACATCCGAAAGTTTCATACGTCGCGCTAGGGCACATACATAAACGACAAGTTCTTTCAAAAACTCCCCCCGTCGTTTATTCGGGATCTATTGAAAGAGTCGATTTTGGCGAAGAAAAAGAGGACAAAAGTTTCGAAGTCGTTGAAATCAATGAGGATCGTACCTCCACCCATACACCCATCTCAACGCAACCAAGACCCTTCGTCTCAATCATTCTCAATATCTCCCCAACTGACATGAATCCAATGGACACAATAATGAAAGAAATACTCAAAAGAAACGTGGAGCAGGCAATTGTGAAAGTCAAGATAAGTATTTCTCCTGAACAAGCCGGAAATATCGAAGTCGGAAAAATTCGAACCGCTCTCGATCAAGCATTTTTTATTGCTGGCATTACGAAAGAAATTTTCCGTCCCGAGAGAATGCGATTAAAAGATTTAGCTGTAAAAGAGCTTTCCCCCCTGGAAATGCTTCGAGCCTACTTGAAAGCAAAAAATTATGATGAAAGCAAAATCACACAACTCGTCAAATTTGCTACAAAACTCATGGAAGAACAATGATACCGACGAAAATTCAACTTCATAATTTCACTTCTTTTGGGACAACCATGGAGCCTCTTGATTTCTCTTCATTCCGCCTGGCGTGTCTGACCGGAGAAAATGGCGCAGGAAAGTCCTCTATCCTCGATGCGATGACCTATGCAATTTGGGGACAGGC